>NZ_FZPO01000067.1 GCF_900198655.1 Helicobacter equorum
AATTCCTCTAAGTCGCTCTTGGTATCTCTCAAGACTTCATAGAGGCTCTTTGCTGGATTCTCTAGTCGGACAAATCTCGCTAAAGACGCACCCAACAAATCGCTTATAAGGTTTTTATATATATCCTTGTCGATGTTTTGCACTATTATATTAGTGCCATTCTCATCAGTAGATTTTATAAGTGTTTGTATATCATCTGCAAGTTTGCCAAAATTCTCACTTCGCTCTTTTTGTAGCATTTTTGCAGTAGCACTTATAGAATCAAGCAAGTATGGTCTTAATTCTAAATTTCTCAATCCTGCTTCGGATAGATTATTTACTAAATTATGAAATACCCCTGCATTTTTGACAAACATATCCTTTAACTTGTTGGCACTCTCTTTATCAAGGCTTATGTCAAGCGTGTTTAACACATCAGCTATATTTTTGCCATTGCTGTTTTTAGCTATATCTGACAAAAGTGCAAGGTTTGCTCCCTCTATATCAGGGTAGGCATTGTCTTTTTCTAAATTTCTTGCGACTTGATATGCCAAATCCTCTACGCTCTCACTTTCCAAATATTTTGGTAAATTCTTTATCTCTGTAGCGTATTTGCCTAAATTCGCTAAAGCCTTATCCCCTATGTTTTGGGTGGTATCTAGGTTTGAGCTAAAAGCTAAGTCGATTAAATCTGTGTCGCTTAGGTTTTGTTTTGGCATTCGCACAAGAAATTCGTTGTCTTGCAAATCTATACCATAGGTTTTTTTAATGGCTTGTTTGTATGCTTTTTCACTCTCTTTGCTAAAGTTTAACATACCCTCCAATCTATGATTACCACTTATCACGCCTCCCCATTGTGTGATAATAGGTAAATCTCTAAAACCACCTACGCCTATCATTAGACTAGGATTAAACTCCTTAGCAATAGCGTCTATAACCTTATCTTGTCGATTTGTTCTTGGTTGCAAGGCATTATTTTCAAAATCTGGCTTTATCTCAAAGCTCTTGACTTTCACATATTCTAGTGGGATTACTTTATTATTATTAAGCACAAGATTAGAATCTACGCCTATACTCTCATGCTCGATTGGTTGCCCTCTATCTAGCACTCTTTGATTAGCACTAAGTCCTGCTAAGGCTTGTTTTTGTTTGTCAATCTCCTCTAATTTTTTTTTATAATCCTCTACTTTTTGTTTTTGTAATTTCTCCTCTTGCTGTAATTGTTGTGCTATTTTTTCTATTGAATCTTGTTTCTCTTGCAAGGCTCTTTCAAAAGGGCTTGTAATATTGTCTTGTGTGTCTATTTGTGTGGAATCTAGTGCATTGCTTCTAGCTGTGTTACTAAATTCTAATATCTCATCTTGTGTCTCATCTACTTGCGCTGTAATACGCTCTAGTAAATCTCTTGTTGGTGAGTTTATGCTCTTATTGTCTTTTAGCTGTGCGATAGAGAATTTAAATTCGCTTATATCGCTACTTTGTGATAGGGCTTTGCGTAAATGATAGCGTAATGCCATACCTTGTATTTTTTCATTAAATCCTCTTGCAAACGGGATATGTGGCATAAGGCGCATAATGCTTTCAAAAAGCATTTTTACAATTTGAAATTTAACTGCACCTTCAATAGTTGTAGCAATTGAGCTTCCTATCTCTTTAGTTATTGGTGTGTTTAAACTTTGTGCGATGAGTGCGTCGTTTTTAAATAAATTATGGAAACCTTTTGCAATTTCTATAAAATCTTTCGCTTCTTTGCTTTCAAACACGCTTTCTAAATTACCCAAACGTGTAAAAAACGATCCGCTATCAAAAACTTTGATTGAATCAGCAGTAATTAAAGCTTGTTTAAACATACCATTAAGGGTTGCTAACTCAAACATAGCTTTAGCTTGTGGATTTAGGGATTTAGTGATTTTTGCGTAATTGCTTACATCAGTTCCTTGTCCTTGCAAATACTTATACACATTATCAAGTGCCCTTGCTTTAGTCGTAGCTTCATCTCTTAACTTTAACCTATCGATTGTTTTAATCGTATCTTTCATGTTTGCATAATCTTGCAATGCTGTGCTAAAGAGAGTTTGGGCGTCTTTGTAAAGACTCTTGTTTTGTGAAAAAATAGAATCAATGCCCTGTTTAATATCATCTTTTAAAAAGCTCTCTACCGCTCGTTTGCTAAAGTCTTTGAAGTTTGGGTCAAGAGAGGTTTTATAGTAGCTATTGATTTGCTTTAGAGCATTATTTAGCTGACTAAATGTCACGCCTTTGGCATTGTATATATTGCTCTCCACAAAATTTAAAAACCGCATAGAGTCCTCTGGCAATATGCCACTAGAATCTAACTCTTTTCTAAAAGCTGTGTATTTGCTAGGATCGATTATGGTTTTATAATTAGTATCATACACACTACCTAAGACCTGCTCCATTGCTTCTTTATAATCTTTCTTTGTGCCTTTCTCTAGGCTTGTAAAAATATCCTTGACATTTATAGAGTCTAAGTTTAATTGTTCTAGTCGTTTTGTTAAGTTGTGTGTAGTTAAATGTAAAATGCGTGATAAGTTTGTATGTGCTTGTGGGCTATCTTTGGCAACTTGAGTAATGAAACCGCTAAGATTCCCACTCTCATCGGCTCTTAGTGCTTGTAAAAAATCTTTTTGTGCTTGGCTTTGGTTTTTTAGAGTAAAAATACTCTCTAGCCATTTTGCACTTTTTGTAATACTTGAGTTCTCGCCAAACCTTTCTTTTAAAACATTAAATGCTCTTGATTGTGTTTGTTCTCCTAAATGTAACTCACCACCAAAATTTTTGGCATACTCTCGCAAATGTACTAAATCATCTTTGTTGATATTATCATTTATAATCTTATAGCCTGATTGCGCATTGCCACTTTGCCAACGCTTTGCTAGTCCAAGAACTGGCATATAGTCTGTAGCAGTTCCTATGATATTGCCAATGTCTTTATTTTTAATGGCGTTTAGGGCTTTGTTCCCTGCGTAGCTTAGTCCAATACCTGCTATATCTACCACTACATTGAGTGCGCCCTCTTGCACTGCGTGTCTTATCATATCACTAAAATTATTTTTTCTATTGGCTACTGCCGAAGCGATAGCATAATCGAGCATACCACCGCCAAAAGCTCCTACTGCTCCATAAGCTGTTGCTTTATAGATATTCCCGCTTTTAAGTCCTTTTGAAAATCCATAAATACTACCTGCCATACTTCCAGCATTAGCAGTAATCCAGCTTTTCCAATTAGCAAAAAAGTCCTTGTTTGGTTTATAGAAATCTTTTTCTCCATTCTCATTTTCTTTAAAAAAATAGACATTGTTTTTCTTATCAGTTGCGACTCCGCTAAATCCTGCACTTAGTGCTACCGACTGCACTGCATCTAAATATTGAGTTCTTTTTTTATTGTCCTCTTTGGAATTGCCTAATTTTGCAATGGCGCTAAAAATATCAGTATGAGGTTCGGTATTCTCTAAGAAAATGAGTGCTTGTGTCGCGCCTTTTGTTATGATATTGTTTAATTGCTCCTCTTTATAATTCTCTAATCTCTCTTGGTCGGAAGTATTTCCAAACCAATCTGCTATTTTATCTATTGTGCTCGTTTGTGTGTCGATTATAAGTTTTTGATTTTGTGTTAGATCCTCATACTTTTGAGTATCCATAATGTCTTGTTTTTCTTTATAAAAATTTTGCAAAAATTTGTTTTGTTCTTTTAAATCTTTTCCACTAGCCACCATATCATTAATGTGTCTAGTTACACTTGTATCTGCAAGGGCGTTTAATGTTCCATTATCTAAATATTTTTGAGCATAGCTAATTTCATCTGCATTTAAATCTATACCATTACGCATTTTGTAAATAGCGTTGTTTTCCATATCCTTTTCATATTGGATTCTCTGTTGGCTTTTTAAAATGTTTTGTGGTAAGTCTTTGTCAAATATTGCTTTATAAAGTGGATTTACAAACTCTTTTACATCAAACGTATTTGATACTATGTCAAGCGCACCATAGCCTACTTCTTTTGCAAAATTGGTTTTGTAGTTAATGTCTTTTAATTGTGTTGGGGCTAAAGCCTCGCTTTGTTTTTGTCCTTGCTTGTAAATATCATAATTAGTAGTATTTTTACCATATATAGTATAGTTTGAAGCCTCTAATGCATCTAATCCTGCTTTGGCATTGTCTTTGTAAATGTTTTCAAACTCGTCCCAGTTAATATTTGTATTTAGGTCTTTTCGCAAGTAGTTAAGTGTTTTCTCATCGCCAAACTCTGCTCGTGCGCCTTGTATATTAAAGTTTATAATATCGCTCATCTTTAAGTCCTAGAAGTTGGTTTATAAGTTGGTTGTATTGTTCTGTGTAGATCTTTGGCTTTATTAAGTCATTATTAAAATTAAATAACTCAACAAAATTTTCAATCTGTGCTATTTCATCGTAGCTCGTTGCACTATGTGCTTGATATTGGATAAAATAATCAAGGTTTTGCACCAACACTTTTGAAAAACTAGGTTTTTCCATAGGAAGTTCTTTATAAGCAATATCCCCAAAACCTTTTGCGACAAAGAAATATGTATCATCAAAAGTATAAGTTTGTTCGGTGTTTAAATGCGCATAAAAGTTGTCTTCACTTGCCTCTAATGGTATTTTTAAACCATAGGCATTGCATAGCAAACCTTGAGTATCGAATGTAACTTTACGCACTATCACACTCTCATTGTGGGTAGTGTGTCGTTCATATTGGTGTAAAGTTCACTACTATTTTTTTTGAGCTCATCTCTCTGTGCTTCGTATTTGTCTGTGAGTGCTTTCTCATTTTTATAGACTTGTTTTTGAAATTCTAAGTTTTCTTTTGCGAGTTTGTTTTGCTCTTTGTTTGTTTTATATTGTGCCCACGATGAAAGTATTGAGCCACCGAGATTGAGACCTCCCATAAGGGCGGCTGCACCCATTAATGCCATAGCTAACTCCTTATAAAAATTTATAAGGGGTAGTATTCCAAAGTGATAAAAAAATCTAAAGGGATAAATTTAATTTAATCTCTCAAAGATCTTGTCGATGTCGTGGTAATTTTGGATTATATCGTCGCTAACGAGAAATCCTCTGTTGGTGAAGTCTATTAGTGCTTGTTTATACTTTGTCCTAAGAAGTCCTAGTAATTCTTTTAAATTTGCTTTGATTTGTTTTTTGCTTCTGGATTTAAACTCTGCTAGATCATAGATTCTTTTTCTTTCTGCTTCGGTGCTTCGTGAGCCATAGAGTAAATCTACGATTTGTGAGCCGAGTATTTTTTCTCCTGCCATTATTTTTTGATTTGTATCATTAATGCCTACAAAACCTCCACTTAATTTATTAATGCCTCTAGCAAGATAATTGATTACTCCCTCGCCTTTATCTATATTCTCTGCAAAATCCCTAATATAACCTGCGACATCCGCAAGTCCTCTTAAATGTTTTGCTGGTTCGCTACCCTCAATTTTTCGTTGTTTAAAATCTACATCCATTTTGTTTTCCATATACACTTTTGATAAATTCACTCCTAGTTCCCTAGCTATTAGTGCGTCTGCGAGTGTAATTTCTTTTTTCTTATCAAAATAATCAATCCCTGTGTTTCTAAAAACAAAAAATGGATTATGCCCCTTTTGTGTTATAGCACCTTGAGTGCCTTTGACATCTTGATCTAGTGTTGGTTGTATTTGTATATTTTGTTCTTTGGTATCTGGTGTTGTTTGGCTTAAATGTTTATCCATTTCATTATGGATAGTCATTTCTTTGGGTTTGTGTATTTTTGCACGCATAGCTTCTTGTTTAGATTTTTGCATTTCTTGATATTGTTTAGTTTTTTCATCATTGGCATAAAGATTTAAGCCTTGATTTATTCCATTACTTACATGTATTAATGTGTTGGCTAAATAACTTTGTTGAGGATTGCTTGGTTGTGTATCTGTATTTGATACTTGTGAAGTTTGTGGTGGTGTAGGCATTCTCACTCCTTAATATCTTGATTTTTTACAATAATGTTTAAACTATCGCTGACAAATACTCCTGTGTTGTTTTTCACGCGATAGGTGATTTTATACTCACCCTCTGTATCAGAGATGAAATCTATTTCTCCGCCTTTACCTAAGCTTTGATCGTCGTTTAGCAAAAACTCACTTTCATTTTGTCCAAAAATGCTAAGCCCTAAAATATGCACCTCCTCGTTTGGCTTAATAACTTTCTTAGAGGCTATAATAATGGTATCTTTTGCTCCTGTGCCATAGCCAAATGTCTCCTCTGCGCGTTGTGAGAGATTACCTAGAATCTCATCAAAATCAGTATCCGCCTGTTCGCCTATTTTGATTGCATAACTAGTGGCTTTATTTAATGGCTCACTAGCAATTGCTGGATCACTCCCATTTGCATAAATATTTGCGATACTTGTAAGAATATTTGCGCGGTTTATATAGGCATTGTCTATCACGCTTTGCTTTAATACAAAGCATTCAATTAGTGCTTTTAAATTTTGTGCCATAGCATTTAGTAAATTAATCTTATTTAGCACTAGATTCGTTTCTGCCTCTAACTTAGCTCTAGTCATATTCAAAGATAATTCTTTGTTTTTTAACTCTAGCTCGGTTACTGAAAGTGCTGTTTGTGAGGCTATTTTGAGTAATTCTAATTCTAGCTGAGCCCTATCTTTGCCGATAAAGTTTTTATCGTTAAGATATGTTAGAGTCTTGCTTTTGCGTAATTCTGAAAGAATGTCATTTAAATTTCTTATAAATTGGGGGCTATACATATTACTTTACCAAATAAATATTATTTTTGTTTTTTTGTTGCTCCAAATCCTCTATGTAGCTATCATTTAATAATTTATGCCCTATATCCATAATTAAGGCGTATGTATGTCGTTGAGAAAGTGCATTAAGCGATATTGATGAGTTATAATTAATGATTTGCAAAATTGTATTAGCAACAAACTCTTTTGCATTCTTATTTACCAAACCCTTTATAATTTCATTCAATCCCTCTTGTTGCATTGTAGTATTTAATCTATCTGTAACGCCTTGTTCTACGCTTTGTTGTATATTCTGCTCGATTGATTGTTGCAATGTTGGTAGTATGTTTTGCAATTGCAAACTCGCTATCTTTGTTTCATCTACTCTTACTTGTTGTATATTCTCAAGCACGATTGCGTTAAGTTCATCAGCTATATTAATGTTCTGGAGTGCCTGTGTAGTTTTTTCTTGCAAAAGATTTGTAATATATCCCTTTAAATTCTCATCTTGTGCAATGTTTGTTGCAATTTGCTCTTTATCTATATTCTGCAACGCTTCCTCTTTTGCTTCTTGTAAAGATTCTAAAAGCTGTGCGCTCACAAAACTTTCTAATGCTTCTTTTAGCTTTGTTTCTACGCTCTCCAAACTCGCATTAATGGAATTTTGCAATTCTGTTTGTTTGGTGCTTAGTGTTTGCGTTATTTCACCTTGTAAGGTGCTAAGATTCTGAGCGTGTTTCTCATCGCTATAGGTTTGCAACTCTTGCTTACTTTGTGTTTTGAAATCTAATAAGTCTTGTTTAATGTCATCACTTAGTGTATTTTTGATATTTTGGATTGTTTCTAAGTATTCTTTAATTTTGCTTAGTTGTTCTGTAATAAGCATTTTTGCTCCTTTGCCCTTAGTTAAGAATTTAGAAAAACACCTAAATAAAAGCAAAGAGTAGGAATCCCTACTCTTTAGAATATGCGAGTCCTATGGTTGCGTAATCTTGATTAGAATACACATTGAGATTCCCCTCCTCTAAAGCAAATCTCCCTTTTGCAATCGCCATAATTCTATCAACAGCACACTTGAGTTTTCGCCCTGCATCTACGCGTTCTACATAGAATTTAACAGAATCATATCCTGCCATAACTAGCGCATTCGCTCCGATAAGCGCTCCCAAAGATACTGGTTGTGTCCCTGCATAAGTGCTTGGTGGGGTGAGTTTTGTAAAGTTCTCTTTTGCGATATTTTCGTAAAACTCTCTGTCTTTTACCTGTGAATTCAAAAAGCCTGGTTGCATTTTTGTCCACACGCCCATATCAATAACTGGAGAGCCGTCAATTAACCCTGCTAGTCCTGTAAAGATTCTATTTTTATCACCCCTATCACCTGCATATTTTTGCATATCTTGCCATTCCGGGTCTTGCTTTAATTGATGAATACCATAACTATCAAGCAAAATCACATAAGAGTAGTTCATTACGCTAATTCCACCCTCTGTAACAGCTTCAGATCTTGTAGGTTTGATAGGGAATGCTTCCTTACCATTATATAAAAGTCCTGTTCGTGCCATAAACATAGCCCTGCGTAACATTTTTACATTGACTACATCACCTGCCACAATTTTTTTTGTGGCTTGTTGCACACTTCTGTCTGCTGTAGTATCTTTGTATCCATTTGTAGCGTCTGCTACCACGATGTTGGTAAAGTCATTAATGAGGGCAGTTGTGAAAGCCCTATCTCTAATATCATTTACCCACTCGGCAAGATTCTCTGTAACTTCTGCCTTAAAGTCTATTGCCCTCATCTTACTATATTGTTCAATTGGGCTAAGCAAAGCATTCCCTCGCACCTTTGGATAAATGGTTTGGGACAAAATCTCTAGCTCATCATAGTTTGTGTCAAAGTCGGCATTACCTTGCACTCCCTTGCCTGTGAGCTTTGTTTTTAGTCTTGGGCGACATGGTTCTAGGCTATCCACTGGAAAAGTCCTAATTGCCCTATCTCCTCCTTTTCCAACAAAAGCTTCCCATGGACTTTTTTTCCACGACGCAAATTCAATGTCTCTTGCTATTTGGATTCCTATGTTCTTGTCATTTATGAACATATCAAAAGTGATTTCGTTTGGTTGCATTTTTTTATCCTCTCTTTATTGTCTTGTCATTGGCAGATTTTCATCTGCACTTAATTCTTGATTACTTGCAACGCCATTAAGTTGCTCTGGCAAACCTGCGCCACTTTTGGCTTGTGGTTGCTCTCCCCCTAACTCATCTTTGCGATTAAAGATTTCAAGCAGTGCGTCAAAGAAAAATCTAGGTGGTAGCTCGTTTAGTTGATCTTTAATCTCTTGTGGCAATGTGTCAGCAAATGCCATAAGTTCTTGAATATTAATCTCTGGGTGTGCTTTTGCAAACTCTTGCATTTTGCTATCAAAGTCTGCTTGTTTCCCATTTTCCTCGATTGAGCCTCTAAGCTCACTTGCCTTTGACATTTTTCCTTTAATCCCCTCCAAAAACTCGTTTTGAAAAGTCAAGATTTGTTTAAAAAACTCCTCCCTATCATCAAAAAACAAGTTCTCTAGCTCTGTGCTTTCATTGACTTTTTGTGCAGCTGCTAATGCAAAGTCGCTTTCAAAAGCATTCATCGCGTCACTAATCTCGCCCTCTAATACAGAAAGCTCATCTTGTGGCGTGGGTTGTTGTGGTTGATTTTGCATTTTGCTCCTCCTTTAAAATTCTGTTACGATTTGCGAGGGCAGGAAGTAGAATACTCTTACAACAAGTTCACCACTTTGACCTCTAAAATTACCCTTTAGAATTTCACTTTTGCTCAAAGAGGTGATAACACCTGATTGGTGGCTTGTCTTTGTAGCAATATCAACATTTGATATAAACTCTTTTGTCCCTATACTAAGTGTTGCTACGCTTGTTGCTGGTGCTGGGGTGATGATTTCTAGTGATACACCTAGAATCTCTGCACCCTCTGGTAGAATACAAATATCCACATTGCTTGTATTTGCTTGTGTGCTTAAGTCGATTGGCACAACGCATAAATAACTTGTGTGATTGACTTTTTGTAACGCCATTTTTTGCTCCTTTTTTTAATTTGTGAAAATGTAGTTTTTTTCAAAAATTAAAAAAAGGGCTAAAAAAATAGCTAAACTTACTTAAATTCTAAAATTTCCCATACGCTGATAATATTGTGTAGAGCTTGTGTATGTTTGTTTTTGTTTGTATTTTGGTAAGACTTGTGGGTGTGCTAAAGCTGAAGCAATACAATCTATGCAATCATCTTTTCTAAATGGTTTCTCTGGATTAAAAGAAAAGAGTTCTTTTTTGATCTGATCCAATCCTCTTGCATTATGCAAGAAAACTAATTGCCCTGTGTTGTAATATGGTCTTAGGGCTTTTATTTTCTCTACCTTAGCTATCTTTCTACTTGCAGAGTAGTTTTGATAGCTATTTGTAATCATTGCTTTATTATTGTTTTTTAATTCTGTATTGACTTTACTTAGGGCTTGTTCCAAAAGTCGCACAAGCGTTAAGCCTCCGCCCTCGCTCTCTATAAATACTTGTGCGCTTGGATTATTGCTCATCACATCTATGAGATTTGTGATAGTTTCCTCCTCGCTCCAAATACCATATACGCAATCTTTAACTACATATCGCACATTCTCTTTATGCATCTCTACGCCTATAAGCACGATTGCGCGGTTGTCTGCTGAAGTATTGAGACTTGTTGCATTATCCACAAAAATATAGCTATTGTGTTCTCCTAACTCAAAACTTGGGATATTTTTAAAATACACGCTCTCAAAGAATCCTGCCTCGCTTACTTGGGGTTCTTGCAAAAATTGTGTGCTAAATTCATCATTGCCCATTTTTAAACGCAAGTTCTCTAGCTCCTCACGTGTGTGCTTAAATGGGAATAATGGCTCATTTGCCTTGCGTTTATAGCAATAATCGCCTATTTTGTAGGTTTTGTCCTCTTTCTCTAAGGCTTTAAGCGTTACGATATTCCATTCATCTATGGAACTTTGATCTGAATACTTGGGGTCAAGCAAAAATCCGCACAAATCCTCATCGCCTAAGCGTTGCATAAGAATTGTGATATTGGCATTTCTATTTTTTAAACGCGTCAATACGGATTCTCTAAAGTTTTGATTTACGCGCAATCGTTCTGCTCTTGAGGGCATATCTGAAACTTTTATGGGGTCGTCTATGAGTATTTGATCGGCGTGAAAGCCTGTAAGGGATGCTTTAAAAGTGGTGCAAAAAAGCCCTCCACCTTGTTCTAACACAATCTCTGATGAATTATCTAGCTTTAGCTTTGGTGGTGTGCCAAAAATCTGCGTAAAGAATCTACTCTTTAGTAATGTTCGCACCTGCATAGATATTTTTTTGCATAACTCATCGGAATAACTGATATAAAAAAAGCTCCGTTCTGGGTGATTTCCTAACGCCCACGCTATAAAATTACGCGCGATAATCTCGGTCTTACCATAGCTTGGAGGCATATTCACCATAAGATTTTTTATAGGTGTTCTTTCTTGTGTAGGTAATGTATGTTCTAAGACTTTGCACAGGTAGTCGATATGCCAATTATCGTGAAATTCTTTTCTCTCAAATCTTTCAAATTTTAAACGCATAAAGGTTTTGAAATCAATCTTTGCCTTTAAGCGTATTAACTTCTCTTTTTTTAACTCGTTAAGTTTGTTTGCTTCCATTGTCTTTTAATGTCCTTTGGGTAAAAAGTAAAATGTATAGTAAAATAAGCCATAACGTTTAAAAAGGCTAAACCTCTATGTCTGCAAAGACTGATGAGTATTCTAAGTTTTCTCCATATAGTGTTTTATAACTTTTTATCACTTCTGGATCTTTTACATACTCTAGCAAATATTTGTGGTCCTCAATCTGTGCGTAAGTAAAATATAATGGGCTAAGCTCTTTTAATTCCTCGATCTTGTCAAGTAGTTCATCGCTAGGAATAGTTGGGAGTTTTGTAAAACAATCAAGACTAGGCGTTTTATAGTTTGGATTCTTGGCTTTGTAGCTAGTAGTATCAGAAACATTCAAAAACCTAAAAACACTATTTTCACCATAACTTCGTATAAGTGGTAATGTATTAGATTGTATATAGTTTATGAGTTTTTGTGATATGTCTAAATCTTTGTTTTGTGAATCTTGTAGTGTTTGTTTGTGTGCGTCAATCGCTCTAAGTGCATATAAAATTCCCATTTCATAAGGGTTATTAATATATTTTGAAACCTCTGCATGTTTGGATTGTATCTGTGCTTCCACAAGCATAGGATTTTTCATATAATTTAATAATTCGTTTGTTTCTTGTTCCATAAGAAGTGCATTAGCTTTCGCCACCTCTTGTGGATTAGAATCTAAGAAATCGCTTTGATTTAAAACATATCTTATTTTTTTATCTAAAAATCCCTTATCCTCTCCATAGTTATAGCGCACTAGGTAATCACTCACTTGGTCGCCAAACATAAACTTATCAATTCTAGTGAGGTAATAATTTGCCTCTTGAAGTGTGAGTTGTATTAAAAAATCTCTGCGATTTTTGTTGTCTTGTTCGGTTAAGTGGTATTCTCTACCAGTAAAGGTTTTTTTAAGCCACCTGCTTATTTTTGATTTATCTACTTTTTGAGTGTAGCTTATACAAAAATACACTGAAAGATGATGCAAAACCTCATTTATTCGTGGCAAAATTCTATATTCAAAAGCGTGTAGTTGTGTTTGAAACATATATCGTTGGTCCTGTGCATAATTATGATTTTGTAAATTAAATTCTTTACTAGAATGCAAGGATTTTGGTGTATCGTTATACATAAAACCGCCACCTAAAAATCTACCATTCCTACCAAAAATGCTATCTGATATTTTACTTGCTACTTGTGGTGTTTTTGAGGGGTCTTTGGCTTGGATAGGGTCAAAATGACTATAATCTCCTGCTCCACCTCGCGTATAATTCTCACCTTTAGCAAGATTTGTATAAGCTGACATTGGGTCAAAGTTTTGCATAGCTGGTGGTGGTGTGGCTTTGTGTAGTGCTTCTCTTTGAGCTTTGGATATTTCGGTAAAAGCCTTAACAAACTCGGCATTGCTTGATATGAGATTACCATCAAGTGCCTCCATTACTGCTCCTTTCTCTAAATCGTGCCCTAAAAATTCTCCAACACTACCTATAATACCTCCGCCATCTCGCGTATAGTTTTTTACTGCATACTCGATACCTCTATCGACTGCAAATTTTACACTATCAAATGTGATAGTTTTAAACTTTCCTTGTGCTAATAATGCTTTTACTTTTGGATAAATTGTGTTTGCTACATCTTGATATACAGACATTTAATCACTCTTAGTGCAAAATGCTAAATCTCTCTCTAGTTTTTGCGTGTATATAAGGATTTGTTGTAGTGTTTGTGCAGTGTTTTTGTGTGGTATAGGTCGTAATGGTGGTGTTATCTCGCATTTTGTAGGGATATAGACTGGCTCTTTGATGATTCTAACGCAACCTGTGCTTAAGATTGATAAAACTAGGATAAATGTAAGTCGCTTTTTCAAAACATTCCTTTTAATTTTCTTACAATACTAGCTTTTTGGCGTAGTAAAAATAAGGGCTAAAGCTAGAGCATTTTAAGGCGGTGTATCATAGAATGTAGATACAAGCCTTTTAATGCTCTCTAACTCTTGTTTGCAAGTCTTGTCATTTATATAAACATTTTGAAATTTTGTGATGATCTTTGTATCGCTCTCTTGCCGTAATGCCTTATAAGATTGTATATCTAGCGCATTTTTTTGTATTTTAGCGTTCTGAAATGCAATAAGCGTATCCCTGTTTGCTAAATCCTCTCTTAGCTTTGCCACCTCTGCACTTAGTTCATTATTTTTGTAACTCAAATATCCACAAAGCCCAAATATAAACAAACCTAACAAAATACCCAAAACTGCAATAACTTTAGACATCATCTATTACTTTTTGGTGGTGTAGTGGTGGGATTTGGTGGTGTAGTGGTGGGCTTAGGATTAGATTGTTGTTTGCTCTGTGTGTTAAATAGATTTACTGCTAAATAATTACTTAACTTTGCACCTGTTGAGGATTGAAGTCCTTGTTTGAATTGTTTTTGATACTCTTTTTTATACATTTTGTTCCTCCTGTTTTTTTGTTTCTCGCTCTTGTTGTTTTATGTTGTTTTCATAATAACTATCCACGATACTTCTTAATTTTACGTCTGGTGTAGGTGCGTCATCGATACTATAATGGAATGTTTTTCGTAACTTGTCTTTGAGTATTTTTATGATTAGCACAACGATTCCAAATGTTATTTCTGGCATAGCCGAAGCACAATAAGCGATGAATGCGCCTGTTATTAAATCTTTGCTTAGTATATCTGGAGTAAGGCTAGAATAAAAATAAAGTATCGCTCCTATAAAACATCCCAAGCTTAGACCAACCTGCACTAAAATTGATAACCAAAAAATCTTGCGTGGCACATCTTTAAAAATAGATATATAGCCTATGCTTAGTGCTATTGCAAGGCTAAATCCACCACCTATTAAAGCCACTATAACTAAAAAAAACATTTCCTTAATGCTAAGGTTTTCAATCATCATATAAAATCCTTTTATCTACTGGTAGTCTTTAATAGCTCATCTGTGTATAAGACTTCTAATCGTTTTTTTAATCCTGAGTCTGATATAAATGGGTCTTTGCCATTGTTAAAACTCTTATATATTGGCATACCGCCTTGTATACTTTTCTCATTACCAAACCGCACTATCGAAATAGCTTCATTTACTGATATTTTGGATATAGGGAGTGCGGTATCACTAGCATTGTGGCATTGTCCGCAAGATATATCACCTAGCACTTCTGTGTTTTTTGCAAGTTTTAGCTCAAATAATCTATCAGAATCCCTAACATCAAGTCGCTTTGCAATAGTGGTATTTGCGATATTTATATCTTTTAACTGCTCTTTAATTAGTGCCATCTTATCCTGTATGTCTGCTATATCCTTAAAAGATAAATAAGATACAAGCAATAAAAAAGCTAATACCACTATAAATAATCTATCCATTTGCATTGCCAACCTTTAAAAAATTATGTAATTGTATTTGTATTGGAAAGGTATTTAAAGGGTTAAAAAAATTTTATGTGCTTTCAAGCTTAGGTGTTTTACCATCTTTGCTTATTGTATGGTGTCTTGTAGTAAAATCCTATAAGTGTTGGGTTTTGCTATCTCTATAGCTCTCTTAGCTTGTGTAAAATGGTAGGACTAGCACAAAGAGTGCTAGAGATTAAAAGCAACCACAAGTTGGGCTTGTTGAGCCGTCGCAACATACTGCTCTCCCTCCTCTACAACCGCATACCCCTTTATGACTAGAGCAACAACCTTGCTTTTCCATATTGGATTGTGGCGTGTTACACGCTTGGACTTGAGTTTCTGCTTTAGCACAACCAGAAAATATAGCTAAGCTTGATAAAGACATAGCTATGCTTATTGCAACAATAAGGCTTTTCATCTTAGTTCTCCTAGTATTGAAATGCTTTGCTATTATACTCCTTTTATCTTTTGCTTATCTAAATTTGTTTTTATTGTCTTACCATAGGTAATGTTTTGTTGTTTGCGTTCTTTATTTTATTTCTCTTTTTCTCAAATTCATCATTCATGTCGTTGTATGTATTTTCTAATGCTTGATTCTGTGCAGTTTTCATTTTAAAGCCACTATTGATTGCTTCTATCTGATTGTCTTTCGTGGCGTTTAAAATCTCGTTTTGAGAAGCCAGTATTTCACTTTCTTTTATCCCATTATGTAGATCAATTCCGTCTTTTACGCCTTGCGTCGTTGCTTTTATCGCATCTGCAGTTCCTTGTGCAAAAGCCCCTTTCTTTGTGGTATCTATAACTTTTCCATAAGCGCTATCTATAACTGACGCCATTCTCGTAAGGTTTGTTGTATCAGTTTTTGCCATATTTTCCTCCTTATTTGGATTAGTGGCTTAAATCAAGCCACTATGATTCGCTTACATGTTGTATGTAAAAATCACCGACTCTATTGAGCCACCCTTGTAAAAATTTTGCATTACTGCCTCTTTTTGATCTAATTTTAAGAAACTCGACTCTGTTATCGCAATAATGTTTTACAAAATCACTTCCTGCCTTATTTACTGCCTCAAGTGTTTGTCTTCCGAATTTTCCATCTTTAACAATGTTTAGTGTGGCTTGTGCCACTAGAACTGCTCTCCTGACGCCTGAATTCACCGCAAAGTCATATATTGCATTTGCAATATCTTGATCATTGATTTTATCTCCTTTGATTGGGTCCCAAAATTGTTTTCTATAGAAATTTTTCATTTCCTCTACAAACTGCACATTACCTTTGCATAAAATCTCTAATTCTTTATATTTAGATTTATTAAATGGTGCTAAAGCCTTTTTATAATTGTCTACATCATTCCAAAGCTTTAGGTGGGGGTTCATAGCTCTTGCTATACCAAATATTGTTTCACCTCCTTTATCGCCTACTACGTTTGCGTATCCTCCTTCCCATTTTAGAGTTTTATCCTCTGAAATCTCGAAATTAGCCATTTTTACTCCTTTTATTTAATTGCAAGTTGATTACCAAACTCGTTATCGTGGCTTAAGTCTCATAGTCTCTCGTAACCTATTTTTAGTAGTCTTGGTTTGTGTTTTCTATCTTATATCGCTAGGGCTTATTTGCATTTTTCCTTTTACCTCCTCGACTTTGTTATTTTGGGCTTGTGTGTTTATTTGTTCGGTTGTAGCTTGTAGCATTTGTGCTTGAGCTTGTGCTTTTTGTGCTTGTGCTGTATCTTTTTGGATGCTTGCTTGAATTTGTGCTTGAGCCATTTGCTCGTTTGCTTGTTGTGCTTGTGCTTGAGCTTGAGCTTGTTGGTCTTGTGCTTGTTGTGCTTCTTGCAAGATCTGTTCTATGTCATCTACAATAGGGCTATCTGTGTCTTTTAGCATATATGGTAAAAGACTAGGCACAAGGTCTGGTCGTGTGGCATTGATAGTTTTTAAAATCTCTACCCAATGCGCGAATCGCTCCTCTCTACCTTGCATTTTTAGCTGTGTTTTATAGACTAAATCAAACGCACCTATCCTTATAGTATTCTCAGCGTTTTCATTAATGTTAAAATATCTCTCGCCTGTGTGCTTATCTACGATTCTAAATGTCTGCTTTGCGTTAAAATAATGCTGTATCAAATCCAACACTTTTTCATACAAAATCCTATCCATTAAATCACAGCTTCTAATATACTCTTGCAATCCCATTAGTCCTGCATCTCGCCTTTGTGCTATGGCTGTCCCACTTTGGCGATTTATCGCTGTTCCTAAAGTTTCATCATTTAGTCCGCTTATGATTTTTGCTAGGTGTCGTTTTTGCTCTGTTTTTTGACTAAGTGTGGCTATGTCTGAATGATGTTGGATAAATTGCATTTTGTTGTTTGCCAATGCTCCATCTCGCACACTTACTATAGCATTATCAAGTCCTGCACTCATAACAAATTCATCACGATTGATAACCGCACTTTCCTCAAAAAAGACTTTCATAGAACCCATCATATTTGCCTGTCTATTCTCTGATATGTTTATGTAGTCTTGTAGTGGTCGTATATCTCTAAAAAGCCCATAAAACCGAAACTCCTCATCAATAGCATACTTCCCGATCACAAAAGGGTGCATATTATTGAGAAATGGTCGCTCCTCTATGCTATAAATCGCACTATTACTCCAAATGTAGCGATTCCAAGTATTCTCTTGATAAGTCTCACTCCATTCTAAAACCCAAGTCTCTATCACAAAGGCTCGTTTGTCTGAAAGAGAGTTATATGTAGGAATATTGTATTTTTTTGCGATACTCTCATCTATGTTTGTTTTTTTGTGAAATCTCCTTGCGTCTAGTGCGTTTAAATCTGTGGAATATTTATCAACCAAAAAGCTATTTGCTGGGATATGTTTTATGGTTATGTGATAATTTTGTTCTTTGTCTTGCTTTATCCAAACTTCCAAAACGCCTAATCCCATAATTAACTCTTTGTCTCTTAGGGCTATTTCTCGATCATATTTTCTATCTTGATTAAACACTCGCAATAAGTCGTTTAAAAGTTTTGCTAATGGCTTGTCTTGTTCTCTCCTACCTGAAACCTGTATTTCTGTAAGGCTTTGTAACTTGTAGCCTAGAATCTTATTGACAATCATTTTATAAATGTTTTCAATGATAGGTGTTTGTCCTCTTTGTCGCAAAATTGATTGCATTTCCTCGCTTAGCTGATTTCCATTATAATACCTAATGGCTGTATTAAATTCATCTATTGCTCTTTGCGCAAACATTTTATCTGCGTTATACATTTCCTCTAGCTGTGTGATGTCTAGCATTACTTAACCCTTATTGCAAAATGGAGACACTAAACTGCGCGTTGCCCCCTGCTTGATTGTCAATGACAAAGCTTAAAGTATCATTTGGCTTAATGGTAAGCATAAAGCTTTTAACTTGTCCGCTATAAGCTTTGCCGTTGGCATATACGCCTGAATATTTAGTAATTGTGACTTGATGCTTACAGGAGCAATTAGAGAAAAAACATCTATAACATTGACTTTCTTTCTCATTCCATCGTGTTTGATAGGTGGTCTGTGCATTACCCATGCCACCTGTGCAATAATCTATCACAACATCATTAAGTTTGCAGGTGATAGTGCAACCTGTATAACCTGCTTTATAGTAGTTAGCACCCCAGTTTGTCCCCCAGTTTGTGAGGGTGTTATTTTGCACTCCAAGCCCACCTGTGATAGTTACGATAGCATACACGCTATAAGTGTTGGCGTTTGTATATGTTTTAGTTACATTCTTCCCACTAAAACTAAAGGTGCTGACATTTGTCCCATCGCTTAGTGCGTAAGGTTTCCTTATGATTGGAATAGACATCTTTAGCCTTGTGTGCTTAGGTTGTTTGCTAAGTCTTCAATAAGCTCTTTATCCCCATAGGCTTCTACATTTTTTACAAGTTCTTGTATGCTTGTTCCAAACGCCACAGATTCCTCGATTAAATCTTTTGCATTTGGTTTATAAAATATAAATTTGTATTTGTAAGAAAATATCTCTTTTGGACTTTGGGCTTGTTCCACTGCCTTTTGCAAAGTTTGGCGATAGCCGATAATTTTGGCAAGTTTTTTGTTAAACTCCTTATTTTTTTCTATCACCTTATTACATAAAGTTTCTAAATCTATCTCGCGCACTTTTGCTATCTCTGGTAAAAAAACTAGGTTGCTAGAATCTTTAGTGACTATATATTCCTTAGCCTCTGTGATTTGTGTATTCCAAGTGTCAAACTCACTATTTGGCAATGCCAACTCAAAAAGTGCATTAGAATCTAAATCACTCGCCCACGCTAGATAGGATTTGTGCTTTATCTTTAAACTCTCTAAGTTCTCATACACAAACGCACCATTTTTATACTCTGTGCCATAAAGCACATAGTCTTCTTTATTCATCGGAATCTTTACTACTTGCAAAGTGTTTTCATCCCACTCTGGCATTTCTTTTTTGGTAAATATTTGCACGACTTTGTTATTATCAATCACTGCGTATTTTTCATTCTCAATTGCTGTTGCCATCGACTTAACTCCTTTTTATTGATGTTTGGTAAGTTGTGTTACCAAGCTTACTTAACTTGTTACCTTTGTAGCAGTGGACACAATACATATGCCACCACTTCCTACGACGACATTAACACTATCGTTTGCGTTTATCTTAAACATTCCGCTAGAGCATAAGCCCTTTTGGCTTCCTCCACCTGTGCCACCTGCCGCACTAACATAACTTCCAAAACTTGTAGCTACACCATTGCCTGTGCCACCTTGCACAAATACATATGTATAAAGCGTGTTGTTTGGAGCGGTATAAGTGCCATTGCTTGTAAATGTCTGGCGTGTATGCTCTAGTCCATAATTTTGTAAGTTACTTTGTATCGTCTCAATAGTCGTCTTGATCGTGGCTATCTCACCAGACGCAATTGCGTCTAAATTGCTTCGGTATTGCTCCCATAAACTCTCTAGGTCGCTTTTTAGCGTTGTGTGTGTAGCATTTAACTCTCCTTGTGCTGTGCTTATCTTAGTATCTACTTCACTATAAGTCGTATCGCGCTTAGTTTCTAAAGTCTGATTAACTTCCCTTATAGTATTAGTCTTAAGCGTATCGATTTGGTTTGTTATGTCTGTGTGTTGGGTAGTTAGTGCGTTTTTCTTTTCCTCATAGAGTGTGTTAAGATCTGCGGTGTGTTGGTTATATTCATCTGTTTTCGCTTGTGCTAGTGCCTCAAACTCACTTCTTTTTTGTGTGTTTAGCTCATTAAACTCATCTTGCTTTTGTGTGCTTAAGTCATTTAGTGCTTGTAGGTTTGTAGCGTGTGTTGTGCTAACTTCTTGCACCTTTACATCTAAGTCTTTTAAAAATTGCACTATTGTATCGTTAGCCTCGTTTATATTAAGTTCTTTTATCGCATAGTCTGTATTAAAATCCTGTATAGTTTGATTTATTTGACTATAGAGGGTGTTTAACTCTTGCAAGTAAGTGTTCTTTTGCACATTTAGTTCGTTTTCATAATTTTCCTTATCTGTTAAAAGTGCAGTTTTGACTTCATTTAGGATATTTGGCACAAGTGAATTTATTTGGTTTCTTAATTCCTCCCCCTTAGTGATTAGCACCTTGAAACTTAGCTCTAGTGCTTGTAAGTCTTGCATTTGCTCTTTTATAGCAGTTATAGCCTCTAAAACTATATCCATTTTCTTAGCTCTATTATCAAGCTTGGTATAAATTTCTGTGACTAAATCTAAATGTGCTTCACATTTTTTGTAAATGCTTAGCGTGGTATTTGTGGCATTTTGTATGGTCTCTAAGCATTGATTTACAAAAATAGCGGTTTGTGTAACCTCTTGTCTTAATGATTCTGCGTCGGTATTTGCTACAAGTAGTGTAGAGATTTGTGTTTCATAAAAACTATAAATATCTTTTGAAATTTTGTATAACTCGCTTAATCCCTCTAGGTTTAAGCGTGTATGCTCTCTAAAACTCTGTGAATCTAATAGGGCATCATTTAACTTCTGTTCAAAAGTATTAAGTTTGTCTAGTCTCTCTTCATCTATAGGGTATGGGAATGGTGTAACCTGTATGGTTGGTGGGTTTTGGATAGTCTCCTCTAGTTCTATACCACTTTGCTTAAGTTCATCGGTGGCTTGTTGCACTAAGTTTTTAGCGTCTTGCGTGGAGTTTGAATCTTGTGGTGGTGTTTGTGTATCCTCGCTTGGCTGTTGTGTGTCCTCTGATGTTTGTGTGTTTGCCTGTGCGCTTAGCTCTACACCCTCTTTTACAAGAGCCACCACTTGATCATTGGTGCTTAGTATATTCACAAATGGTGTGATTTGGGGGAATTTTTGCTTAAAGTTCTCAAAATCTTGTGCAAGTGTTGAGCTATGTGCATTTTCGCATAGCTTCAAAAGCTCTGTTCTGAGTTCTTGTTCTGTGACATTATCAATCCCACTTAATAAAGGCTCAATAAGTGATAGCTGTGGCGTGATTAGTGCTACAATCTTTGGCTTAAGTGTTGCTAGTTCTTGACGCTCCAAAATAATACTATACATAAATCCCATGATATTAAAAGGATCGCTTGGAGTTTGTGTATCTTGATTTGCCATTTTTGCTCCTTTTTTCGTAAAACTCTAGCATTTAAAAAAATGTAAATTAAGGGCTAAATCCTTACATTTTGACTTTGTGTTGCGCTTTTTGTGGTGGCTCTGTTATAAAATGCTCTTAGTTCGTCTTTGTCTTGCTCGTGTCGTATTTGTAAAAATTGTATTTGTTTCATATCAAAATGGTGGTGTCTTAACAAAATCTCACAACCGCTTAAAATTGCATTACTAAAGCTTGGTGACAATGGAATATCATTGCTTCTATCCCAAAACACACAAGCACTAAGGTTTAGCGTTCCACTCTCATAGCCATAAATACGCAATCGCTCAAAATCTAACAATACAACACCTTTTGTATATGGGGTGATATTCTCTAATTTCAATAACTCAACGCGTTTGTTATCAATAGTTATCTCAAAAAAATATGCTACTTCAAATGGAAGTCTTACAATAGGCTCTGTAAAATGGTAAGTGTAAAAAAATACATTTTGCCTAAATTCTGAAATGAGATTATTGACTACTTTTTGCAACGCTAACTCTGCATACCCTAAGTTATCCTCATTGCAATATTTGCTAATATGTTGCAAGATAGTTTGCTTATCCATTTATATATCCCTTGTCTTATTTTTTGGCATTGTTATATAATCAATGGCAAAAAATAAAGGGATATAAAATGGCTATTGCAAATAAAAATGAGATTGAAATTTTTTATAAAACACACAATCTAAGCATAAAAGAAGTCGCGTCCCATTTTGGCATAAGCTATCGCACTTTGGCACATTGGGTTAAAACTTATGGTTGGGTAGCTGGTGGAGCTGTGGAGAGTATAGTAGAGACGAATAATCCTATTGTTACAAAAGGAATAAACGAAGTCTTAGATGTAGCAAAAGTAAAAATCAAAAATCAAATCAAACAAAATTTAGGAAGTGTAGTGAGTGAAGTGGATAACATAGTGCTTGATAATCTCTTAGAATCTAGCACTGATGAAATTCTAACAAAAACAATGACATTAAACTACATACAAAAAAATATCGCGCTCTCTGCAATCATCGCAAAAGATAGACTAATGCGTATGGCTTCTACCCAAGACGATCCTAAACTAAACCCTATAATCATAGCCTGTGCTGAAAAAGTAGCTAAAATATTTGCTGATATGCAAACAAGCATTTATGGTAAAGAGATTTCTAGTAAAACCACCGATGAGGAAATCCAAAACCTTAGCCTAGATGAAATCAATAGGCTTTTAGATGAATTGGAGTAGAACAAAAATCTCGATTTTTCTACAAATAAAATCTTTATCCCTTTTTATATAAATAAAAAAATAGCATACTTGCACTTGTCAATTAAGCGTTAGAAGTTTTGATGGTTCTTTTGACCTTGATTGACACACGCACGATATAAGTTTTTTTCTTGCAAACCTAAAATTAAATCTCTCCTTTAAAAACCATCTCTCCTTTAAAAACCAACTTCTTGCTTTTTTATAATAAACTCTCTAGCTTTTATAAAATCCTTGTTTGCTTTGGCATTGTCTATAAGTCTATCATAATAGCTATGTATGACAAAAAATAATGCCTTGACAAATTCTGATGTGCTTAAGGTTTCTCCACTTACATTTACCATTTGTGCCTTTTGGTCTAAGACACCTTCACAAAATTGATGATAGCTTTGTGTATATTCCCCTAACTCATCGGATTTTATAAGTTCACTTGCTATATACGCGCATTCCTTAGAATTTATGATACTTGAAAAGACTTGATGTAGAATACTATCTTGCTTTCCTTGTGTATTAATGTTTTGTTTGGATATGTCTATGCCTAAAGCTTTTTTTGTTATCTCTATGAGTTCAATCCTTAAAAAGTGGTTTTGATTTTTTAACACAAAATCATTCCATTGTTTTACAAAGCTATCTTTTGCCTTGATAGAATCTAGCCTATCTATAGTGCCTTTTAAATAATGAGATATGCCATTTTTTTTGGTAATCTTTGGCTCAAGTTTAGATTCTAGCACTTCTCCTAAGTCTTTTACTTCGTTTAACAAATTTCCTTTATACACATTAATGTAGCCATTTTCTATACAAACGCGTATAGCATTAAGTGTATTCTTTTGACCTGCCTCATCATTATCAAACAAAAATGTTATTTCTGGGTCAATGTTCGCAATCTGCGCTAGAAATGTTTTGTTAAACGCTGTCCCACCTGTGGCTACACAATCTTTAATTCCCATTTTCCACGCGCTTAATGCATCCATATAGCCCTCTACGATAAGCACTTTTTTTGTGCGTTGGATATGGTTCTTTGCTGGTGCAAAATTATATAGATTTTTGGATTTGCTATAAATCACACTTTCTTTTGAATTTATGTATTTAGGGCTATTTCGGAAGTTAAAATATGGGTGTGTTCGTCCTACAAAGCCTATGGGCTTATAGCTCTGATTAAAGAGCGTAATGGTTAGGCGGTTTGTAAAAAGACAAAATCCTTTTTGGCTTACAATACCAACTTTTATGGCTTGATTAAGACTAAAAAACTGCTTCCACTCATCGCCTTTGCAATACCCAAAACTAAATCTTGTTATGTCATCTGCTTCAAAACCCCTTTTTTCTAAATACTCTCTTAGCTTGTTTGGTATCTCGTGCGTGGTATCTAGCAAGTTTGATACAAAAATTTTTGATAAGTTCTCTAGCTTCTCTTGCAAGTTTTTGTATTCGCTCTCCCTTTTGCCATTTTTTAGTGGATTTGCTAAGTTATAAATTTGACTAAGTTCGCACACTGCATCTTTAAACTCCATATTCTTATACTGCATAAAAAAAGTTAGCACATCGCCACCCGCTCCACAGCCAAAACATTTGTAAATTTGTTTGTTTTGATTAACTACAAAACTTGGTGTTTTCTCATTGTGAAAAGGACAAATGCCTTGATAGTTTATGCCTACTTTTTTAAGTGGGATAAAACTCCCTATAACATCTACAATATTAAGTTGGGCACAAAATTCTTTTACTTCCATTAAAAAACTCCTATTGTTTGTTTTATCTCATCGATGCTAAGCTTTGTTGCTTCATCGTTATTATTATCTAGGCTATTAAGGCTTGAGAATGTGAGATTGTGAAAGCTTACTTTCTCTTTAAAATGTTTGCCTGTCTGCTTATTTTTTTTGACAATAAACATTCTCTCACTCTCGCTAAACTCTCGCAAGTTCTCATCATTTGCCTTGCAATGCTCTATACGCATTATGATACTTGCTTCGTGTCCTCCCTTTTTACTACCCATTGGATTGTCCTTATCGCCTTTACTAGTTTGGACGATGAGAAAAACAATAATCCCCAAAGAATGACAAAGCCTTGCAAGCGTGCTAAATTTTAGGCTCTCTTCCTCTTCCATATTCCTGCCATTTGGGCTAACTATACGCATTTGAGAATCTATCAAAAACACATTTACGCCTTGTTTGTAAAGTTCTTTGATATTGTGGGCTATATCATTAATGTTATAGCCATTATCAATAAGGATTATATTTTCTGTATTAATCCTCTTGTGTTGTTTTGCTTTGATATAACTAGCGATAGTAAATTCAAAACAAAAGAAACACACCTTGTGCGTTTTGGATATATTTTCTAGAATCTGTGTGCCTAACATTGTTTTACCAGCTTCGGGGTCTCCTGAAATCAAAACTAACTGACCACCCTCAAAGCCATTAAAGCAACTATCCAAAAAATCAATATGTGTCTTAAATCTTGGAAGTGGTGGGCGTGTATTTAGGTATTCCTGCCATTGCGAAAATGTCCTAAACTCCGTCTGCACATCATTACCTAGTAATGTATCCACATCAATAATTTCACCTTGTGCACTAGCCTTTAAGAGTTTGTTGCCTATGCTATTTTGCAAACTTAAACGATAATTTTGTATAAAAATATCCTTGTATTGCAAAAAATTTGGATTAATACTCGCACTTAAAAAATCAATATACCACTCACTATTCTTAAACTCTGCGCTTAGGCTTTGCTCTAAACTTGTTAAGTGTAATATGCCTTGTTCGTTTAACTCTTGTATTTTGTTTAACAATATGTTGGCATTTCTTGAAAACATATCAGGCTTTAAAGTTTTTAAAAATTCCTCAATGTCTTGTGGATATTCTACCATTGAGCGTAATATATTAAATTCTAACATTTCATATCCTTATGTTTTTTAAAATCCTAAAATTATTGACTTGCCTTAACCCCTCGTGCTTTTGGCAGCGTTGACACTCATTTGAATTCTTTTGTGTTTTCAATTTTGTGTAAAAGATCATTATCAATACCTTGCATTGATAATTTGATTTTTTTCTCACAATCTCCCCATTGTTTAAAGAAAAATGGAGTTTGGGTTTTTTGGCATTGTGAGTATATGTCTTTAACCCACTCATACTCCATTATTCTGCCCTTTTTATGGGCTTTTTCACCACCAACTATTACCCAATCTAATTTATCTATATATTTGCTTAGATTGAGATTCTCTAAAAGTGGCTCACAAGATACAAAAATCTTAATATCTTTGTCTGTAAATCCTTTAATTTCTTTTTTAAAATACACTAACCAATCTACTCGCTCATCTACCATTGCTTGATTTTCAGCAGTAACACCTAACCAAATATTAGGAGTTAGTAGCTCTTTGAATTCAATTAAGAAGCTATACATTCTCATATGTCTTTTGGTTAGCACTTGAAAAGTTACATCATTTCTAGCACCCATTAGATTAAAAAGCATTTTTAAGTGGCTATCACTTATGTTAATATGAAAGGTATCACTCATAGAATTCACAAAGACTCTGCACCCACTAGGATATTTTTTGAAGTTAAAAATATGCCCTAACATATCGGTATGGAATATCACACTATCCCAACCGCTTATGTATTTTTCACTACCCTTGATGCCTTTTTTAGCCATTCCTTGCAATCTGTTAGTCATCGATTTTGCATAGCAATTTTGACAAGCTGGGCTAGTTTGTGTGCAACCTGTGATAACATTCCAAGTTTTGTCAGTCCATTCTATTTTGCTCATTCTTTCCTCCTGCTTCAAAGCTCTTCCTCGTATCATCTTTTTCCTGTATTTCTGCTACTAAAAGGACTTTAATATAGGCTAGTAGCAACATTAGATTCTTGTCATCTTTTAAGAAATCACTTTCTACAACTAAGCGTTTATGTCCTATATCTAAGGATTTTTGTTTGTTATCATTAGAAAGCTTTCTAATAAGAGTTCCATTCACATTATAGTTTATGCGAGAATCATCTCTCATAAACTTAATGAAGTATTTTTCCTCATTTTTTGTTATGGCATAAGCGATTTGTAAAGAACCAATCTCTAATGTCAAGATTTGTATGGTGGTTAAACTTACCATAAATAGCGTAGAGACTATATCCCCTCTTGAAAAAGAAAAAATGGCTAAAAAAATGTAAATATCGCAAATATTATGCACATACTATATGCTATAACCATTCTAAAGGATACATCTAGCTGTATTTGGTATTCTGTCTTAAAATACCATTTAATTAGTTTTTTCATTCTTTCCTCCTGCTTCAAAGCTCTTCTTCATCTTCTTCCTGCATTTCTGCTACTAAAAGGACTTTGATATAGACTAGTATCCACACTAACTTATCATCACTTTGTTTTGAGAAATCACTTTTTAATGGTATAAGTCCGCTCCCTATATCTAAAAACTTTTCGTCAGTGTTTTGCATAAAAAGTTTTTTAATAAGAGTTCCATTTACAATATAGGTTGTTGCAGAATCATCTCTCATAAACTCAATGAATTCTTTTTCCTCATTTGTTATCGCTGTTTCTTGATCAATTGCCGACATTGCTAACTCCTACATTTAAAGATTCTTTTTTTAATTCTCCATTTTCATAGAGAATTTCCTTTATGAGGTTGCCATTTTTATCATATTCTTTTACACACCCATGTATAAGCCAATTGACAAATGGTTTTGCATATCTTAAATTTCCATTTTCATAATAGTCTTTTACAACACCATACATTTCACCATTCTCAAATGGGGTTTCACGCCTTAGATTGCCATTTGTATCATATTCTTTCACAACACCATGTTGTTTGCCATTTACAAATGGGGTCTCACTCTTTAATTTTCCATTGATATAATATTCTTTTGCAACACTATGTCGCTTACCTTTTACAAATGCAATTTCCCACCTTAGATTCCCATTTTCATAATACTTTTTTTCAACACCATGTCGCTTACCTTTTACAAATGGGGTTTCGTGTATTACTTGTCCATTTTCGTTATACCACTTTTCTATGCCATGTTGCATATCATTTTCAAATGGAATTTCATACTCTATATTCCCACTTTCATAATAACCTTTTGCAACACCATGTCGCTTACCATTTACAAATGGGGTCTCACGCTTTAGATTGCCATTTCTATAATAACCTTTTGCAACACTATGCTTTTTATCATTAACAAATGAAGTCTCACTTTTTACATTCTCATTTTCATGAAATTCTGTTTGAATCTCTGTCATGCTAATACTCCAGATGATTTTATTATATATTAGTTCTCCATTTTCATAGAGAATTTCCTTTATGAGGTTGCCATTTTCATCGTATTTTTTTTTCCATACCATGTTTCTTGCCTTTTTTGAATGGAGTTTCAATGCGTAGCTGTCCATTTTCATCATATTCTTTTTCAACGCCATGTCGCTTACCTTTTACAAATGGGATTTCACTCATAAGCCTTCCTTTTTTATCATACCATTTCACAACGCCATGTATTTCGTCATTCTCAAATGGAATCTCACACATTAGCTTTCCGCTTTCATAATAATCTTTTTTAACGCCATGTTTTTTGCCTTTTTTGAATGGAGTTTCATACTCTATATTCCCATTTTTATAATATTCTTTTGCAACGACATGTATTAAGCCATTTACAAATGGGATTTCATGCCTTAGATTCCCATTTTCATAATAACCTTTTGCAACGCCATGTGGCTTACCATTTTCGAATGGGGTTTCGTGTTTTAGTTTTCCATTTTCATAATAACTTTTTTCTATGCCATGTTTTTTGCCTTTTTTGAATGGAGTTTCCCACTTTAGCTTCCCATTTTCATAATAACTTTTTTCTATGCCATGTTGTTTGCCATTCTCAAATGGAGCTTCATACTTTAGATTCCCATTTTTGTAATAACTTTTTGCAACACCATGTTTCTTGCCATTTATATATGGAAACTCCTGCACTAGATTCTCATACTCATCATACCACTTCTCCATGCCATGTATTTTTCCATTGAGAAATGGAATTTCAATCCACCCACTGCCATTTGTATAGCGTTTTATTTCAATTGCCGACATTGCTAACTCCTACATTTAAAGATTCTTTTTTTAGTTCTCCATTTTCATAGAGAGCCTCTTTTATGAGGTTGCCATTTTCATCATACCACTTTACAACGCCATGTTTATTGTCATTTTTGAATGGACTTTTACTGCGTAGCTGTCCATTTTCATCGTATTTTTTTTCCACACCATGTATTTCACCATTCTCAAATGGGGTTTTACTCCTTAAATTGCCATTTTCGTGATACCATTTTTCAACACCATGTCTCTTGCCTTTTACAAATGAAATTTCATACTCTATATTCCCATTCTCATAATAGCCTTTTACAACGCCATGTTTCTTGTCATTTTTAAATGGAATTTCATACTTTAGATTCCCACTTTCATAATATGTTTTTACAACGCCATGTCGTTTGCCTTTTTTGAATGGAGTTTCATACTCTATATTCCCATTCTCATAATAGCCTTTTGCGACACCATGTTGTTTGTCATTCTTATATGGTTTTACACATTCTACATTTCCATTTTTATCATATTCTTTTACAACGCCATGTTTCTTGTCATTTTTAAATGGAACTTCATATCTTAGATTCCCATTCTCATAATAACCTTTTACAACGCCATGTATTTCACCATTCTCAAATGGGACTTCACGCCTTAAATTGCCATTGATATCATATTCTTTTTCAACGCCATGTCGCTTACCTTTTACAAATGGAATCTCATGCATTAGGTTGCCATTTTCGTAATATTCTTTTACAACGCCATGTCGTTTGCCATTGATATATGGAATCTCGGATTCTAATTCTCCATTTTCGTAATACCACTTTTCTATGCCATGTTGTTTGCCATTTTCAAATGGAATTTCATACTCTACATTCCCATTTTCATAATACCTTTTTGCAACGCCATGTATTTCATCATTCTTATATGGGGTCTTTTTCTTTAATTTTCCATTGATATAATATTCTTTTACAACGCCATGTATAAGCCCATTGATATATGGTTTTACATATTCTAAATTCCCATTTTCATAATAATATTTTGCAACGCCATGTCGCTTACCATTTACAAATGGGATTTCCCACATTGTATTGCCATTTTCGTAATACCACTTTTCTATGCCATGTTGTTCGTCATTCTCAAATGGAGCTTCATACTTTAGATTCCCATTTTCATAGTATCCTACTTTAATCTCTTTCATTGCTAACTCCTATTTTTGCCATTTTTAATCTGCTACATAATCTAGCAGATGAAATCTGCCTTTGCAGACTACTTATTGTTTCATTAATGTCATTGACAAGACTTGTATATCTTTTTTCAAGTGTGTCAAATATTTTTTTGGGCGTGTATTCTTTTATTTGTGAGCTATAAATACTTAGCCTAAAAATTCCTCCACAAACCACACATTCCACACGATCGCAAAGCGGTTCAACAATTAAAAGTAAATCTAACCCATTGTGTGTCCAAAAAATATGTGTTACTCCCTCATTTTCTACGCTCTTTTGTATGCTCGTGTATGGCAAATGTTCTTTGTTTTTTGCCAAAAACTTTGAAAATTCCAAAAAATAATCCCTTTTCATTTTCTCTCCTTAGTAAAGTTCTAAAAACCATTTTGGTAGAACTGCGTATGTTTTCAAAAAGCAATATTTAGTTAAGAGATATTCTTTTTCGTAATCACTTAACTCTTTATTCTCTATGCGAAAATTCTTGCTTTTTTCTTTTGCTCTATGCTTAAGCATATTTAGCAAAATATCACACGCCCTCGCAAATCCTATTCTTGTCCTCTCAAGACTTACGCTTAGCGTAAAGTCATCAATGATTTCTTTGTGATCATCTAACCAACCAAGCGATTCTATAAGCTCATCAAACTTGCTTCTTTCAAAATCACTCAAAATAATTCTCTCAAACATTTTTCCTCCTGTGCCTTTAGTGTTTTGAAATTTTCTCTCACATTCAACGCGTTATATTCTTGACCGCTCTCTTTGGCTCTTTGGCGTTCCATTTCTTTTGCTCTCTCTAGCAAAATATCATCACGCACATCTACTTGCGTGTGCATAGTTTGTGGCTTTGGAGTTTGTCTTGTGTTTTCTTGTTCATCTAGGTAGCGTTCTTTGTTTATGAAAGTGGCTAGATGTGGAATGAATTCCAGTTTGCCTTGAGCAATGTTTTTGACCCACACATTTTCTTTGTGCCACCTTATGGAGTTCAATAGCTGGACAAAGATGTCGTGAGTTGTAATCTTGCGTTTAAATTTCTCTTTGGCTTCTTTTTTTCCGACTTTTCTTGGATAGATTTCCCAAGTTTTTGCAAAAAAATCATCAATTTTGTCAGAGTAGCGATATAAAGTTTGTTTATCTAACTCTTGTTTATCTAACTCTTTTGTAACTTCACTCTTAGAGATATTATTATTCTCTAAACTTATATCATTATATACATTTTGATTTTTTGCGCATTCATTTTGATTTTGTGCAGGTTCATTTTGATTTTTTGCGCATTCATTTTGATTTTGTGCTTCTTTCTCTGTAATAGAGAAATACGCATCACCAAGTGTATAATACTTGACCCTATTGTTTCGATTTTTGCCTTTTTCTATATTTTGGGAACTATGTAAATACCCCTCTTTTTCTAATTCCACTAAATATTTCGCGATAGTATTGGCTTTCATATAGCTAAAGATTTCCTCAAATCCACTAGCTGTATGATATACCCAAGCCTTACCCTCGTGTATTAATACTTTGTTTGCCTTGTTTTTATCTACCCAAAATTCTATATATTGGAGTAGAATCGCTTTATTTACACCAACCTTTTTTGCGACATTTACATTAAAACTATGAAATTGCATATTACCTCCTTATCCTAAAAAAAGTGTGTTTTGTCGGCATAGACGCTTAAGCTCCAAAATCTGCGAAGTAAGGTAAGAGTTCACAGATATGCCCTCTCTCTTGCAAATTCTTTTTACACGCCTTAGCTCTTTTTTGCTTAAGTAAAATTTTTTTATTTGTTTTTGCTTTGTTGTATTTTCTGATTCTGTTTTCAAATCTTTCATAATCACCACCTTGTAGCTTAATGCTTAGCACCTTTGACCTGCTTATGTGAAAAAAATCTGCCACCTCTTGCAAAAAATCTAAGTCTTTTTTATCGATGTAGATGTTTGTTAGCTCTACATTGATTTTGTTTTCTTTGAATTGATATGCCATTGCTTTACCCAAAAGATACATTCACATAGATTTCAGATTGTTTATTGCAAAAAGGGCATTCATAATCTAGGACATTCTCACCAATCTCTAACGCCTCATAAATCTCTACAAAATTATCCGCACCACAATCCTCACACGCTATAAAAATTGTTGTAATCTCGTCCATTTTCTACCCCCTTTCTGAATGTCTGCAATTTCAACTATTAATTGTTTTGGCGAACGCCTCGATCCTCTAAAGCGAACAAAACCCTCGTCGTCCACATAATAGTATTTAGTGGAGTAGCGTATGCCACTTTTGCCAAAGATATATGGCTCTTGTTTCCAAACTTTGCTGTTTTTAGTAATTTTCACCTCTTTTATATTTTCCATTTCCTACTCTCCTTGTGCTGCCAAGATGTCATTTAAAAACATTGCTCTATTCTTTTTTTCAGGTATAAACTTTGCGTAAAAAGAATAGGTGATGTTTAGATTTTTATGTCCTAGCATAGAAGCAACCCACAATGGCTCTTCATTATTGCTAAGCATAAGAGACGCAAAAGTATGGCGTGTGCTATAGAGTGTTATTTTGTGAAGTCCTAGATCTGAAAGTAGGGTATTAAATCTTTTTCGTATCGTGTTCCTTGAGAGACTAAATAGATTGCCACTTTCTTTTTTGTGTGCTAATAAAATATTTTTCAATGGTTGTATGATGTCTATAAATCTCATTGAAGTGGATGTTTTTGGTAGCGTGGTTTTACCTAAAGCATTACAAGATTTGTTAATCTGTATTTTTGCCTCATCTAAATCTATATCCTCCCAGCGTAATGCCAAAATCTCTCCTGTCCTAGCTCCTGTAAAAAATGCTATTGACAAGTAGAGGGATAGCTCACCACTTGCATTTTCTAAAATTGTCTTTACTTGTGCGAGATTAAAGAGTTCTTTTTGCTGTGTATTTATAAAACTAGTCACACTTCTTTTGCGCTTAATCATTTTAAGATCCGTATTGTAAGTCTCATTGCAGTATGAAAAAATGCGATTTAGTAATACTGTGTATTTTTTTGGTGAGTTATTGCAAAAGTCTTGATAAATGCTTTTGCCGATAACTCGTATGTCTTTATTGCCAAAGAATGAGACAATTTGCTTCATGCTATATTTATAACCAAGCATAGTTGTTTCCCTGATATGTTCTAAAGTGTTTAAAAACTCAGAACCTATCCTATCAAACCTCAAATTGCTAACATCTTTTTGGATCTGTGTTTGTTGATTACCAAAATGACTAAAGATGATATTTTGTGCATTTGCTTTCACATAATCTCTATTTTTTGGCGTATCCTCTAGCTTTGTAGCTATTCGCACTCTGCCATAATCTGTGTAAGCACTGATATATAGCCTATTGCCCCTCGCATAAAGGTTTGTTGTCCTAATCATTTTTCTCTCCTTAATGTTTGTTTTAAGCTTTGTTGATAAAAGCTTAATAGGATTTAGATGTGCTACTCCCTATTAAGCTTTTGTTTGCTTTTTGACTGCCCATACGATTTATTATAATATTCACAATTGTGCCCACACGAGAGGATTTTTTGAAAAAATTAAAATCGATGTAGATGTTTGTAGTTTTTTAGTTTTAATTGCATTTTAGGCACAAAAGACACAAAGTTAGACACAAAAGACTATTTTGAGGGACGAGTGAGAAGAGAGGCGAGTGGGGATTCTACCCCCCTATTTTTTGCCAAAAATTCCGAGCCTTAGGCAAACAATGAAACCCACAAGCTACAAGAGAATTTTTTTAAAAATTTAGATACTATACGATACGCATATGCGTCCTTTTTATACACCTTATCGTAATATTGTTCTAGCAGAATCTGAGCAAC
>NZ_FZPO01000088.1 GCF_900198655.1 Helicobacter equorum
TAGGGTTAGAATAGTGAAACAATTGTTGTTTTTTTGGCAATTTTGCATAGGATTAGGGCTTGCTGAATGGGTGATGTTTAACGATGGAGGGGATACATATATTTATAATAATCAAAGTGGAGAGATTTTTATCCGTCATCATGTAGGAAAGCAAAATTACGAAGATGTTTTTGTCAAAATGTCTCGTGGCGTGTTTCCCAATGAATTAAAAACTCCCCAATCCACCCAAAAATCGTCAAACCCACTTCCAAATCCTAAAGGTGTCGATGAGAATCTAGAGCAACGCAAACTTGATGCGCTCAAAAAATCTCAAGAGCTTTTAAATAATGCGCTTGAGTTTTAGGCATATCTTGTGTGTTGTGTTGCTTGATAGTGTCAATGTGCAAAATAGACACAAAATCTTCTACTTTTAGAAGATATGCACCAAGAAATTTCCCAATCTTATAATAATCTTAGTTCACATACGATGTTTTATATCCCAACCCCTCTCTTATGAACATACCCCATCATTGCCTTAGTACGATCAATAGTGCTACATTTGCCACGTTTGCTATTTATGAGAAGTGTTGCTTAGTTATCTCAAAAATCATAATCAAGTTTTTGAGTGGGTGTAGTGAAGCACATTTCTTTTTGATGAAGCATCACAGAATGTCACTGAACTCACTCAAGCTTTGTATAAAACACAAAACAAACCTATGACAAGCCCTGTATGATGTGATGAATATGAGCTGGATTTGGGAGTAATGCACACAAAGTGGCGTTACGCCTTAATCAACGCTTAGATCTCGCAATCAAGTGATGTGGATATATGGATAGATTTATCTGTGGGCATTTCTTCTTTTGGGACACGTATACAGAATCTTTTCGTTTTTCATGACTGGGTAGATAAACGCTTTGGAGATCATATTGTATTGGGTGTAGCATTGGGTTATATGCGTGGGACAAGTGAGATCACATAAACCTTTAATTATTTGGGATGGAGTAAGGTTTGGGTTTTAAAGCGTTTATAGATAGTCTGTATTTTACGTTTAATTCTAGCCAAAAGAGATACCTTGATACTTTTATTAAAAGCATAGACCTTTTGTATAGCAAGATCCGGAACTACAATCTCTAATGGATAACTTATAGGAAATTTCATATTAATAGTTTTTGGATTAAAAACTTCATCAAAGATACTACAATGTACCCCACTACCATCCAAGCCTATTTGTTGAATATATGATACGCTAGGAGTAAGACTTAGAGCCTTGTGTTTATATGCAAGACAATAAAAGAATATAGCCCAGGTTTTGATTTACCTTGCTTGTTTAGTAATATTTGTTGCCAAGCATTATAAGAATTTTTTTGATTAATTTCAAAAATTTCTTGTTTACTAAAGCTTTTAATAAAGTAATCTACATCTCTTCTAAAATATTGCCATCTGTCACTCCAAGTACCCCACCCCCAAGGGTCAGGAAAATACCAAAAATAACAATCCCCTAATCCGTTTGGATCTATAGGTGGTGTATATGCATTTATAGCCCAAACGTGATTATTGTTCTCGTAACGAGAAAGTGCATCATTCATGTAATTCAAAAATACAGGTGATACAAGTATATCATCTTCTAAAACTATAATTTTTTTATAGTTGTTAATAATACACGTTACTCCATCAATTATGGATTCTGCTAAACCAAAATTATAATCTCGTTCTATAATGTTAATGTCTTGAAATGAATCTTTGTATCGTTTCTGAAAGGCTTTTAGGTATTGTCTTGTGCGTAAAACCTTGTGTCGATCTTTATGATTTTTTGGTGCATCAGAATAAATAAATAACATACTTTGTTTGCTTAAGGCATTTTGTTTAAGACTTTGAAGTACTTTTGACGTATGTTTTGGTCTGTTGTAGGTAAATAAAACAATTGGTGCTAACATTTATTTCCTTTGAGATATTTTCTGAGAATTTGTTTTATTTTCCAAAAGATATAGAATAATTTTGGAAAATAACAAGCAAGAATTACTTTGGGAGTACAAAGAGTTTTTAAAAGACTTCTAGTATTATTTGGGTCAATATTTTCACGTACTATAGGAATACAGATAAGCGTAGCTGATGAAAGAATGTCCCTAATACCTCTATATAATTCCTGCTGTATATCTTTTTTTGAGGTTGGTAATTTTTGGTAGGTTTGAGCAAAGTGCAGTAATTCGCTTGCCATACACAAAGATGAATAATAAGTATGATATAAATATGCATTATAAGGGGATTTAAAAAGTTTAGCTAGTGACTGTTGATACACTGGCAGGGATTTGATATCTGTGTTATCTGATTTAAAGCGCATTGTAGAATTATCTCTTTCAAAAACTATATAGAGCATTTCTGGTATATATACGACATTGTTGACAAGGGTGAAAAACATAAAATAACTTAGAACATCTTCGAAAATTACGCCTTCTAGGAATCTTGCATATGGATTATAGAAAAGTTTTATATTATATAGGCTATTGCATATAAATCCTGCGAAACCTTTTTTGCGTTTGGTAAAAAATTCTGCAGTATTCATGGGTTTATAATATTGTGTTTCATTCAAATTGAGGAATTTTTTAAAAAACATTTCATTCCGTATTTGTCCAAGTTTATTGATACAATACCAGTCATGTATCACTACATCGACGTGATATTTCTGTATGGCGTCTATACAGATTGCTAAGCATTCTTTTGTAATAGTATCATCAGAGTCGATAAACTTGATGTATTGGCATTGTGGTATGGTTTCAGAATGTGCATAAATTGTGATATTTGGGAGACAAAGAGTGTGTATTGTTCCATTATGGGTAAAAAATTTTAGCGCGGCGTTGCGAACACTGGACTGTCCAGTGTTCGCAACGCTATCAAGCACTATAATTCTTTTATCAAGCTCATAATATTTTAAGCAAATATTACGACTAGAATCTGTACTCGCATCGTTTATGAGAACGATATAAAAATCCTGGTAAGTCTGTGCTAAAATAGAATCTAAACACTTTTTTAAATAACATTCTACATTATACACCGGAACTATAAGACCTACGCACATTGAGAAAGCCTTTTATAAGAGAAAATAAGAATATGTGCGTTTGTGTAAAAAGTTTGTAGTTTACAAGATAAAAAACCTATATGAATTGTTTGACACACTAGGGTAATGTTTTTGCTTTGATAGAAAGGCGTGTGCTGATGAAAGAGATAAATATAATAAATTTGATGATATACTATTTCATATGTATCCCCCCCCCCTATTATAGATTTATAAATCTGCATAGTTTGGTAATTGGTTATATCCCAACTAAAGTTTTGGAGCAAAGCTTGTGCTTTTGTGGTGAGATTTAGGGCGAGGGTCGGATTTGTGATAAGGGATTCTAGGGTATTAGCTATAGAATCTATTGAGCATGGATCAAAGTATAATGCACAATCCTTAGCTATTTCTCTAAAGACCGCTATATCACTCAATACTATAGGACATTGGGCATAAAAACTTTCAAGTATCGGTATTCCAAATCCTTCATAGAGAGAAGGAAATACAAAACACATAGCGTTGTGATAGATTGTATAGAGTTCATCATCTTTTGCTTGTAGAGCAAAGATACATTGTGTGAGATTTAAAGATTCTAAAAGTCCTTGTTCTTGTGTGTTAAATGGTTTACCAACGCAAATACATTGAAGTGATATATATTTTGGAGCAAGTTTGCTAAAAGCTTGAATAAAAGTTTTGAAATTTTTGTAGCCCTCTCGTTGTCCTACAAATAAAATGTATTGTTTTGGGAGTTTTAGTTGTTTTTCAATTTTTTGGAGACTATGACCATGATAGATGACATGAATTTTTTGTTCATTGATACCAAAATAATGCATAAGATCATTTTTGGTTTGATGAGAAATTGCAATAATAAGATCAGAAATATCACATAAAAAGCGCTTAAGGATACTATCGGTGCTATTTTTTGGGAAAAAGACGCCTTCATAGATTTCATGAATCATATCATGAACAGTGGTTACAAGAAAGGTTTTTTTGGGCTTTGTGAGTTTTTTGTAGTAACTTGGGTGATAAATATCAAAATGTTTATGTGCTAATAGAGTTTTTTCATAGCATTCATTAAGAACATAGAGTAATCGTGTTTTGCCACGGAAATTTTTCGTGCATTTGTGGGCGTGTAGATACAGATTTTCGCTATATAGTGCAGGTATGCGTGCTTGAGGATTGCGAATATAGAGCTCGTAGATATAGCGTGAAATACCACCTACATATTGCGTGGAAAAAATATCATGTGAATACAATACACTAGGCAACATGAGACACCTTGTGTATTGTGTAAGTATTTCTGATGTATGGTATGTGCCGTACTATATAGTGTTTTCTATCCCCCCCCCCTATTAGAGACATATAGGTTTTGATATATTGTTTGCTTACAAGATCTTGTGCAAATGCACGCACTACACTTTTCCGTGCATTGTAGCT
>NZ_FZPO01000058.1 GCF_900198655.1 Helicobacter equorum
CAAGGCTTCTTTGCGGTTTTTCTTGCAAAATGAGGTTATAATGAGACCAGAAAAATAAAATATCATAAGAGAGATTGCAAAGCAAATAGCGATAATGTCAAAATAAAATTTGCCTTTTGCTTTGTGCATAAGCACCAAGATTCCATACAAGCCCCTATCAGTAACGCGCACGATCGTTTTTCCTTGCTTGTTTGTTATGATACTTGCGCTATATGCAATAGATCCCATTGTTGCATTACCTTTTTGCACGCGAACATTTGTGTTATTTGGGATTTTGAGATTATTGGCATGTAGCACAGAGAGGATTGTTGCTTGTTCTTCACCTTGTTGGGGTATGGAGGGTAGGGTAAATTCTTGAATCTTTGCGTCGGCATCTTCACGCACACCAAAAATATACAATGCTCCAGTTAAAACATAAATCAGTGCAACAGGGAGAAAAAACAGACTCAAATACAAATGCACTTTCATCCATAGAGGTTTATCAAATTTCATCTCGCACTCCTTAGTAAAGATGTGCAAGTATACTTCATTATGTGTGATACAAATGTGAAATGCATATATACAAATCACACATTTTTTGCAAAACTTTCAAAATATAATTCTCTTGCCTTTTGGCTTGAGAGATGTAGAGAATCTATGCAAATATCTGTATCACTCACAACGCCAATTTCTCGCACCAATAATCCTAGCTCTTTGGCTCTAGATTCTACAAAAGCACAATCTTGTGGTGCGACTTCTAGCACTACACAACTAGGACTTTGTGCAAAGAGTAGATCCCAAGATACAAGCCCACTTTGCACACGCACACCTTTGTTGCCCAAAAGTGCCATTTTTGTTAGGGCGATGGCTAATCCACCTTTGCCTACATCTTTGGCGCTCATAATTGCGGCATTATCCTCACAGAGCAGATCCCACAGACACGCTTCACGCGATAAGTCTATGCGTGCAACTTCACCATAAATCTTGCCTTCACACAACTTTTGCGCGATACTTCCGGCAAAATCTGTTGCAATCTGACCCACCAACAATAAACTATTACCTTGAGTTTTGAGCGCACTTGTGATAGTTTTTTGGGCATCTTGCACAATGCCCACACTTACAATACTAGGACTTGGATAAATATCAACTCCATCGCTTTGGTTATGAAGTGAGACATTGCCACTTACTACCGGCGTATTGAGTGCCGTACACGCTTCCTTAATCCCTTCACATACTTCTTTAAATTCCCACATCACTTCGGGATTATTTGGCGAACCAAAATTAAGGCAATCACTTATAGCTTTTGGACGCACACCTCTTGTTGCACATTTGCGACCTGCTGCTGCCACGCTAAGTTTTGCTCCTTCTTTTGGGTTGAGGTAACACGCACGCACATCACAACATACATTCATCGCCAAACCAACGTCATTTTCTTTGATGCGCACTACACTGCCATCACACATTCCCGGACCTACGATAGTGTTTGTTTGCACACTACTATCATATTGGCTATATACCCATTTTTTGTCGCTAATCTCGACACTGCATAACAATTTCTCAAAAACTTCTTGCGCACTTAGCTTTGTATGGAGTGCTTGCGCCTTTTGGTTTTCACGCTTAGATTCTCTTACTTCTTTGGAGAGTATGGGAGCATTATCACTGAGTTTGTTAATAGGGATTTGGGCACATTTTTCCCCATACCAATACAGCTCCATAACTCCGCTATTAGTAACCTCTCCAATCACAGCGACATCTAATTCCCATTTTTGAAAAATTTCTATGACTTTTTGCTCATAGCCCTTTTTGGCACAAATAAGCATGCGTTCTTGAGATTCACTTAGCATAAGTTCATAGGGATTCATGCCGCTTTCTCGCATAGGCACCTTATCAAGATTTAGGCGCATACCACTTCCGCTTTTTGCTGCCATTTCAAAACTAGAGCTCGTAAGCCCCGCTGCACCCATATCCTGAATCCCTACAATATAATCTTTTTGGAATAATTCCAAACAAGCCTCTAGTAGTAGTTTTTCGGCGAATGGATCGCCTACTTGTACGGTGGGACGCAATGTTTTAGAATCTGAAGTAAAGCTATCGCTACTCATCACCGCTCCACCTAGTCCATCTCGACCAGTTTTGCTTCCTACATACATCACAGGATTGCTTACACCTTCGGCTTTTGCATAAAAAATTTCTTCTTTTTTGGCTACACCTAGACAGAACGCATTAACCAAAATATTACCATTGTAGCTAGATTCAAAGTCCATTTCCCCACCAATTGTTGGCACACCCATACAATTACCATAACCACCTATGCCTTCAACCACACCACGCAAAAGGTAACGATGTTTTTTGCCTACCTCACCTTGATTAGTTATATCTCCAAATCGTATCGAGTTAAGACTAGCTACCGGACGCGCACCCATTGTAAATATATCACGCATAATACCGCCCACACCTGTGGCTGCACCAGCATATGGCTCGATAAAACTTGGGTGATTGTGGGATTCGATTTTAAAAACTGCTGCATATCCTCCGCCAATGTCTATCACACCGGCATTTTCACCAGGTCCTTGTATGACCCACGGGGCTTGTGTGGGAAAGCCACGCAAATATTTTTTGCTTGATTTATAGCTACAATGCTCACTCCACATAGCCGAAAAAATTCCTATTTCTATGAGGTTTGGTACGCGTCCCAAAATTTCTACAATAGCTTTGTAATCATCATCGCTTAATTTGTGTGAATCTAAAATAGATTCCTTGTTACTTTCTTGTATAGGTGCGTTTAGAGTAGTAATATCATGCATATATTCTCCTTAGGGTGTAGGCATCACAATAAAAGGCAGTATTCTAGCACACAAACGCTTGTGCTATCCATAAGTGACAAGATTTGTGTTATAATTTTTGGATCATATTTTTGGATTGGGTATGCATTTATGTTGTTTAATAGTTATGAATTTATTGTGTTGGTGGCATTTACGCTCTGTGTGTATTATACGCCTTATGTATATAGGCGTGGTTGGCAAGTGCATGTGTTGATTGTCACAAGTTTCATATTTTATGCATATGGACAACCTTGGCTTTTATTACTGCTTATCATTTCTGCCTCTCTTAATGCTTTTGTAAGTTATCAAGTTGAGTTTTCTGCAACATTGTCTCGCAAGTATCTTTATGCTCTTGCTGGTGTAGTTGTTAATTTAGGTATTTTAATAGGATTTAAATATAGCCCCCTTTTTGGTCGAGTGCTTGAGTATTATACTTCCTTGTCTAGCGTTGGTGCATTTCTCATTGCCGTCCCTTTACCTATCGGAATTTCATTTTACACTTTTCAAGGTATTAGTTTGGTTGTGGATTTATATAGATATTCCCATACAGATTCTGGGCATTTAAGAGAGATTTCTTGGGTGGATCGAAATTTTTTTACTCATTATCGTAAGACACTCTTTTTTATAGCATTTTTTCCACAACTCGTTGCGGGTCCAATTCTGAAGGCACGAGAGTTTTATCCGCAAATTCATACGAAGCTAGTTAGCAATATTGCTTGGAGTGGTGCATTCAAGATTATCATCATTGGATACTTTTTAAAAATAGTTATAGCTGATAATCTCAAGGATCAAACTTTTTGGATGACTTATCCATATTTTGAAGTATACAATACCTTAACGCTTCTTGTGTTGCTACTTGGTTATAGTGTGCAGATTTTTGCGGATTTTGCAGGATATAGTCTTATAGCAATTGGAGTGGCAAAACTTTTTGGTTATGCATTACCTAAAAACTTTAATTTTCCCTATATAGCCCGCTCTTTTTCGGAGTTTTGGACAAGATGGCATATCTCACTTTCTACATGGCTGAAAGAATATCTTTATATTCCTCTTGGTGGCAATAAAAAAGGAAAATTCAGAACATATTGCAATCTTATGGTTGTGATGACTTTAGGCGGACTATGGCATGGTGCGGCACTATCGTATATGGTATGGGGTCTATATCATGGCATGTTGCTTGTTATAGAGCGTTTTGCCTCACAATGTATACACTTTAGAGAATGTTTATTGACACATATTATACAGATATGCCTTGTATTTGGGTTTGTATCTCTAGGGTGGCTCTTCTTTAAACTTAATAATTTTTCTGATGCTGTGTCTTATCTTAATCAAACATTTATTGTAAGGAGTGGGGCAACCGGATCTGGAATTTTATTTTGTGTTTTATTGTATTCCTTGCCCGTTGGATTGTATTATATAAATCATCTTTTAACCTTGAAGTATCAAAAGAATTTTTTAGATCGTAATGTTGTATATGCGATTTTGTTATTTTTCATTGTTACAAATAGTGGAGGTAGTAATGCGTTTATTTATTTCCAATTTTAAGAATATTTTTGTTATTTTTGGAATATTTTTGGTATTTTTTGTTTGTTATAACATTTTTGTTTCCTTTACAAATATTCAAGTCACAACATTTCAGAATCAGTGGCAAGCTAATATGGTGTTTGCACAAGATTATTTATATGCTACCCCCCCCCCATACCTAATTGTAGGTTCTTCTCTTGCTGCACGCCTGACACCCAAAGATCTTGCTTCTCACCAAATATATAATCTTTCTTTTGGTGGAGGAAGTGCCTTGACTGGTTTAAATATCATCAAATACAATACACAGCATACAAATATTGTGCCTCGTGTGATATATATTGAAGAAAATATTGTGCTTATTCGTGATGTAGATCATCAAATGCTTGATGCTCTTTTAAATCCCATGACTTACACACTTAGGCGTTACATCCCAGCTCTACGAGAGCGATATCAGCCTATAAATTTTGTATTGAGTTCTGCAAGGAAGCTTTTTAAACGCGATCAGAGCGAGAATATTGAGCCACAACGCAATGAAAGAGTATATCATATGATGTTAGAGGGCTCAGAAAAATCGTATCAAGAAGAGTTAGTGGCATATGAAAATAATCTTAAACTTTTGCGTGATCTTTTAGCATATTTTGAGAGTCTAGGGACACAAATTGTGTTTTTTCAAATGCCCATAGATCCAAAACTTGCTAATTTGAAAAAACCTACGCAACAACGTGAGATTTTATTGGCTAATTTTCCACAATATAAATTTTTACCCGATCCATCACATAGTGATTATATAACAAATGATGGCATCCATCTTAGAAAAGAGAGTGCGTCGCGTTTTACGCAGGAATTTTTGTCAAAAATAGACAAAGAATAATAAAATATAAATCGTTAATGTCGTGCATTTTGGATCAAAGCACAAAACTAGATTCTTGAGAATAGACTTTATCTAGGATAAAAGTAGCTGTAGTAGATTCTGGATACCAATTTTATGTTGTTTAATAGTTATGAATTTGTTGTGTCAATGCTTTTGTAAGTTATCAAGTTGAGTTTTCTGCAACATTGTCTCGCAAGTATCTTTATGCTCTTGCTAGTGTAGTTGTTAATTTAGGTATTTTAATAGGATTTAAATATAGCCCCCTTTTTGGTCGAGTGCTTGAGTATTATACTTCCTTGTCTAGCGTTGGTGCATTTCTCATTGCCGTCCCTTTATCTGTAGAGATTTATCTATATTTTTGTAGTTACAAAATTCCCATCCATACTCTTAAATTTTGATGAATAATGTATGAATTAAATACAAAAAGTAACATTAAAATAATTTATAAAAAAATAATATTATAGTATTTACTTTTTTACTATTTACTTGTTACTTGGAGTGATTAAAAGCTCCAAAATTTTCTGCAAATTTAAGGAGGGCGAGAATGATTTGCCAAAAGAGCTATTGTGATCCAATCAATGAAGAACAAAGATCTGTGTATATGGAATTTGAAGCATTTATGCGTTTTAAAATGCGTTTTGCTCTATTTTTAACTATTGTTGTTTTGGGCTGTTATTTTAGTTTTCTGGCATTGGTGGCATTTTTTCCAGAGTTTTTGGCTTTGAATGTAGGGGATTCTCCTATAACACTTGGGATTATCTTTGGTCTTTGTTCGATTCTGTTAGGCGTGTTAGGTACCGGAATGTATAGTTTTGTAGCTAATTTATTTTTAGATTCTAAAGAGACCGATATTATGGAGAGAATGGAAAAGGTTGGTCTTATTATTAAGGAGGAAAGATGAAAAATCTATTTTTGTGTTTGAGTATTTTTGGAATCTGTGGTAGCTATCTATTTGGTGCAGCATTTGATAGTGGTGGTGAAGTAGAGCAGTCTTCTTTTAATCTTACTGCTGTAATTATGTTTATTGTTTTTGTTGCTAGCACACTTGTTATTACTTATTTTTGTAATAAAAAGACTCAGTCTGCTTCGGCATTTTTCACTGCGGGAGGAGGGATTTCTGGCTTTCAAAATGGATTAGCAATATCTGGGGATTATATGAGTGCCGCGGCTTTCTTGGGGCTTACTGCGCTTATTTTTTCTTACGGATTTGATGCACTTATCTATCCTGTTGGATGGACTATTGCTTGGCCTATTATTTTATTTCTTATTGCAGAGAGATTCAGAAATTTGGGAAAATTCACTTTTACTGATGTGGTTGCATTACGTTTAGAAGAAAAGCCTGTGCGCGTCATTGCGGCACTTAGCTCACTGGTGATTGTGATTTTATATCTTATTGCACAAATGGTAGGTGCAGGACAACTTATCCAAACACTCTTTGGCTTACCTTATGCAGTGGCAGTAATTCTTGTTGGGCTTTTGATGATGTGTTATGTGATTTTTGGTGGAATGCATGCTACAACTTGGGTGCAGATTATCAAGGCGTCTTTACTTTTGGGTGGCACGACTTTAATGGCGCTAATGATTATTTATCTTTCAAAGTTTGACCTTACTTACTATTTTGGTGAAGCCATTAAAAACCACCCAAAAGGCGATGCGATTATGAAGGCTGGAGTGTTCTTTAAAGACCCTGTAGCAACTATCTCTTTGGGACTTGCGGTTACTTTTGGTACTGCTGGGTTACCGCATATTTTGATGAGATTTTTCACAGTCAAGGATGGCAAAGAAGCTAGAAAATCTGCTTTCTATGCCACGACTTTTATTGCTTATTTTTTTATTTTGATGTTTGTGCTAGGTTTTGGTGCTATTGCTTTTGTGTTAGGCGATGCGCGCTATATAGATGAAAATGGTGCATTTACGGGTGCTACCAATATGGTTGTTATTGTACTTTCAGAGATATTGGGTGGGGATATCCTTTTAGGTTTTATTTCTGCTGTATCGTTTGCGACTATTCTTGCTGTGGTTTCTGGGCTATGTATTAGTGGGGCTGGAGCTATAGCACACGATCTTTATACACATACTTTTAAAAATGGACAAGCAGATTCTAAATCTCAAATGAGAGCTAGCAAAATCGCCACTATCGTGCTAGGCATACTCTCTATCGTACTTGGCTTTGTTTTTGAGAAGCAAAATGTTGCCTTTATGGTTGGGTTAATCTTTGGTATAGCTGGAAGTGTGAATTTCCCAATCATTTTGCTTTGTATTTACTGGAAGGGTTTAACTACTAGGGGAGTATTTGTAGGCGGACTTTTGGGACTTATTGCTGTTGTTGGATTTGTGATGCTTAGCCCTAGTATGTGGGTGAAGACATTTGGCTTTGAAAGTGCGATATTTCCTTATGACCACCCTGCGATATTTTCTATACCGCTTACATTTTTCTTGCTATGGTTTTTTTCTGTAACAGATACAAGTGCAAGAGGCAAGATTGATAGGGATGGTTTTGAGGCTTTTGATTTTCGAGCCAAAACAGGTATTGGTGCATCTTCTGCGTTAGAACATTGATTTTTGCAAGAAAGCACTTCTGTGCTTTCTTGCAAGTTTATAGATTCTGTGATGTTTACATTATAGAAACAAGAGAGTCATGTTTATTATGTGTGCTGGTACAGATTTTTTGTGTTAAAATCTTAATTTTTCACAAAATACACAAGGATAATCCATGAAACTTAATCCCATATCGCTTTTAGAAAAGCTTGTGCAATATCCAAGTATTACCCCAAAAGAATGTGGTATATATGAACTCGTGCTAGAGATTTTGACACAGGCTTTGGGTGATGGAGTATTTGAGGTTATCACGCAAGAAAAAGAGGGTGTGAAAAACCTTTTTATTTATACGCCATATCAAGCAGATGAGCATTTATGTTTTGCTGGGCATATTGATGTCGTGCCACCGGGTGAGGGCTGGAGTAATGATCCGTTTATACCTACTTATGAGGGTGAGTATCTGTATGGGCGTGGTGTGCAGGATATGAAAAGTGGCGTGAGTGCGTTTATATGTGCTTTTAGAGATTTTTTAGCGCAAAACCCTCACATCACACGAAAAATGCGATTCTCTCTTTTGCTCACGAGTGATGAAGAGGGTGATGGGACATATGGCACGCAATACATGCTACAAGAATTAGAATCTAAAGGTTTGTTGCCCACTATGGCTATAGTAGCAGAGCCAACTGCACATAGAATCTGTGGCGATACGATAAAGGTTGGGCGGCGTGGTAGTATCAATGGCAAGATTACTATTTTTGGTAAGCAAGGACATGTCGCCTATCCTCAAAATTGTATAAATCCTACAGAGCTTTTAGGAGCAAGGCTAGGCAAACTTGCTGGCGTGAATCTTGATGATGGTGATACATATTTTGATCCAAGCAAACTTGTGATAACTGATATACGCGGTGGTATGGAGGTTGTGAATGTAACGCCAAATGAATTAAAGATTCTTTTTAATGTGCGGAATTCTCCCAAGACCACGATTAAAGATGTAGAATCGTATGTAAGAAGTGTGCTAGAAGGCTTGGACTTTGACTTGCAACTTAGGCAAAGTTCGGTGGGATTTTTGACAGATTCTATACTTGTGGATATGATGAGTGCATGTATCACTTCTGTGTGTGGGAGAGAACCAGAGCTTAGCACGAGTGGTGGCACGAGTGATGCAAGGTTTTTTGGCACTAGGAGCATACCAGTAGTGGAAGTGGGGGTGCCAAATGATACAATACACGCCCTTAATGAGCGTGTTGTGCCTCAAGATGTACAACGATTGTATGAAATTTTTATACATTTTTTAGGGCAATATACCAAGCGATAATCTATCTATGAGCTATCTCATAAAATGACTAGTTTGCATATGCAGTTTTTGGCTGTTAGTTGTGAATCTAAACGAGTATGCAGAGATTGTATGTCTTGGGGTGTATAGGTTTCATCGATGCTTTCAAAATATAGTGCTAGTGTGCAATTATTCGAGTATTGTCTTGGTGCAGGGCAATACTCAAAGACTAGTCCAAATTCTTTAAAACTTGGACTGCCTAAAACTCTTCCAGTTTCAAATGCCTCACTCGTGCTTTTAAAAATACAATACCCGCGAAACAGCATACCCAGAATCTAGCCTATAAACATAATAGCTGCACCTGCTCCCACCTGCATGCCTTCGGTAGCATAGATTTCTTTGACTACGCCATCAACTGCGGCAAGTACTTCATTTTCCATTTTCATTGCTTCGACAATTGCTAATGTATCGCCGACTTTTACGCTATCGCCCTGTTTGACTTTGATTTTAGTAAGTGTGCCGGGCATTGGGCTTTGTGCATGTCCTACTCCTGTGGCTTGTGGTAAGCCCGTGCGTGTGGTTTTATGTTCTTTGGAATCTTTGTCTTGTGTGGTATTGAGATTTTCGACATACACTTCCCTAAGTTCTCCGTCAATACGCATAAAAAATGGACGTACACCCTCATTTTTCTCTCCGCTTCCTTCGATTTTTATGACATATTGTTCTCCATTAACCGTGATAGCAAATTCTTTTGGGAGTTTATCCACGCCCTTGTCTTCAAAATTTTCTAGTGCTTCAGGTTGTAGGCAATTTTGATTGCGTTCTTGGAGGAAAATTTTGGCTACATTGCCAAATATGGCATATGAAATGACATCAGTTGGGCTTTTGGCAAAGTCTTTGGAATCTATGCGAGCTTGTGGTAATTCATCACTCAATAAATCCGCAGGACGCACATCAATAGGTTGTGTGTCGCCAAGCACTTTTGCACTAAGTATTTTTGAGATAGGAGCTGGTGTTTTGCCATATAGCCCTTTAACAATATTGCGTGTTTCTGTCGTGATTGTTTTGTAACGCTCACCCATAAGCACATTTAATACAGCCTGTGTGCCCACAATTTGGCTAGAAGGCGTTACAAGTGGGACAAAACCAAAATCCTCGCGCACTTTTGGAATCTCTTTCATCACTTCATCAATTCTATCTAGGGCATTTTGTTCTTTAAGTTGGTTTGCCATATTTGAAATCATACCGCCTGGGATTTGTGAAAGGAGCACACGGGTATCAATTTGATTATAGACAGATTCAAATTTCGCGTATTTGCGACGATTGCGTCGCAAGATCTCACTTGCCTCTTCCATAAGCTCTAATTTTAAGCCAGTATCATAAGGGGTATCTTTGAGTGTAGCGACCATAGATTGTGTGCATGGGTGGCTTGTGCCTTCAGCAAGGGCAGAGTTGGCTAGATCCAAGACATCAACCCCCGCTTCAAGAGCTTTTAAGTGCGCTCCAAAAGCAAAACCAGCAGTAGAGTGTGTATGAAAGCTAAGACTAACCCCTATTTCTTCTTTAAGTGCCTTGACAAGCTCATACGCTTTAAATGGCGTGATGAGTCCCGCCATATCTTTAATGGCAATTGAATCACAACCCATATTGACTAGTTCTTTGGCATATGCAACAAAGCCTTGTGTTGTATGGATGGGTGAAGTTGTATAGCAGATAGCGCCTTGAGCGTGTTTATTGTTTTTTTTGACAGATTCTATACTTGTTTTAAGATTACGCGCATCATTAAACGCATCAAAGATTCGAAAAATATCCATACCAGCTTGTGCGCTTAATGTGATAAATTCTCGCACAACATCATCGGCATAATGTCGATATCCGATGAGGTTTTGTCCACGTAAAAGCATCTGCAATGGTGTGGTTTTAAAAATATCTTTAAATGTTGCTAGGCGTTCAAATGGATCTTCTTTTGCGTAGCGCAAACATGCATCATATGTTGCTCCACCCCATACTTCCACGCTATAAAAGCCCACTTTTTCAAAGAGTTTGGCTGCCTCTACCATATCTTGTATTCGCATTCTTGTAGCTAAAAGTGATTGATGTCCATCACGCAAGGAATTCTCTGTAATTTTTATCATTGTTTTACCTCTCAAAGTGTATTTGCCAACCACATGGATTAGGTTATTATATAGGAGTTTTTATAAAAAGCGTCATAATTTCAAAAAATATTACATCTCGGATGTCTTATTTACCCTCTTTTATTCTCTGTAAGTTTCGGAGACTTGGTTTTTAATGTCTCCCCAATATCGTAGCCTCTGTGTATTTGGAATCTCTTTGCCATTAGCACACACACCAGAGACTATCCTGCCATTTTCATAGGTTATTTGTGCTTGTAAGTTTCCATTTTCATAATACCACCAGCATACAAAAGAATCTTTTTCATACAAACTTTTGATAGATAGATTTATTTGGTGCTTTTGTTTCTTGTGTAAGGCTATTGTATCACATGTTTTGTACGTCGCTTCTTGAAACTTGCTCTTGTTTATTGTAGTCTCAATACATTACACTGCATTGTATGTTGCGATAAATCTCTGATAGATTCTAGTGTTCAAAAAGTGCCAGAATCAAAAACTTACACTATAATGTAGCATGAATTTTATCTTACACAAGGATTGTAATGTCTGCGAGGATTATTTGGCAACTTTTGGCCTTAAAGCGACTATATCTTAAAAGAATGTGCGGAGAGCATTTCACACAGCTCCAAGAAAAAATGCCACAAAAAACACATTCAATGACTTCTATCATGAATGGGTGTGGTGGTGATTTGGATTCTTTAATTGATTCTTGTAATCTGTGTGCACGTTCTAAACTTACCACAAAAAGAGTGAGTGGTTTTGTTAATCCCAAAGCTTTGATATGTTTTATTACAGCAAACCCTCTTGTGGAATCTACACATAATCAACTTATGTTTGCTTCTAACAAAAGTGCAACTATGCTACAAAATATGATTGCTCATGTCTTCAAAATATCGCCCCAAGCTTGTTCGATTCTCTCTTTGTTAAAATGCCCCATAGAATCTACCCCACATACTGATGAAGTCTCAATGTGTTTGGAATTTTTGCACAAACAGCTTGAATGTATGGCACCTCAAGTGATTGTGCTTTTTGGACGAGAGTGTGCACAATATATATTAGGACAGAATCTAGAGGGTGTGAGGGATTTTAGAGATTATGGTAGAATATTGTGGCATAATAATCGGTCATTTTTGCTTACTTATTCGCTAGGTGAGATTGTGCGTAATCCATCACTAAAGCCACAAGTTATGCAACATCTTTTGGTAGCCAAGGGAGTATTATGAGGGTTTTTGTCTTAGGTTGTTTGTTGTGTATGGGGTTGTGGGCAAAGAGTTATATTATCTCGCCTCTGCCTCTTCCTAAGCAAGAGATTATTGATTTTGAAGTGCGTTCGTGCGATAAACGATGCTTAAATAAACTCTATGAAGAAGGCTTGTATTTTTCATTTATTGGGAGATTCCAAGATGAGCAAGATTCTGATTTGCGATCCAAACTTACTTTGGCTTTGCAAGAATTATCCATTCTTGATATACCTAGCGCCTCAAATGGCAATATCGCAAAGGTAAAACTTGCACTTTTAATGCCCAAAAAAGTCATAGGGCGTTATTTTAGTGAAAGCATTGACATAATCCTTTCGTATCTTATGACACGAGGTGTGGATTTTAGCTTTGAGGTATTTAATACCGATACAGAAGACACACAAGCGATTGAGAGAGCATATCAGCGTGCTATTAATGCTCAAAGCGACTTTGTGATCGGAATCTTTACTACTAGAGGTGCTATAGAGCTTGCAAAGAATATTAAAATTAGCATACCAATCTATTTACCTACAATCAACATTCACCAAATAGGCGATACAAAGATTCCTAAGAATCTATATTTTGGCGGTGTGGATTATGAAAGCCAAATAGAGCTTATTGCAAACCTTGCGCGAGGTGAAAATATCGTAGCTTATAATGATAGTTCTCCTATGGGGCAGTATTTAGGATCGCTTTTGCGCGCAAAAGACACAAATATTATTTATGAGCAAAATATAGATTCTACGATAGCTAAGCGCTTTAACTCTACACTTGCACAACAAAAATCCTACCTTCAATCCAATGTGGTAGTATTTAATACTTCTGGAGCACGCACGGGACTTATGCTTTCACAAATGTTTGTGGACACCATAAAGCCTAAAAAAATGTTTTCTACACAGGTAAATTATGATTGGGCATTGCTAAATTCTGTGCAATATAGTGGTAAAGAAGAATTATATGTCATCAATGTGATCTTTGATATTAATCCGCACCTTTTGGAATATGCGTCCTTGTTGGGGAGAGACTTGAAATATAATTGGGTGAGTTATGCTACTGCTGTAGGCGTAGAGCTTTTGCTAGGGGCGCAACTTTCTGATGAGGAGCGCTTTTTTCGTGAGCAATTTTTAGATAATCAAGTGCATTATACGAACAGAATCTATAAGTTTTCTGGAAAGAGTTTTGATGAGTATCGTTAAAAAGGAAGGATTTAATTTTTCTTTTGATACACAAAAGTGCGAAGTATGTGGTGGTAAATGTTGCACAGGAAGTGAAGGGTATGTTTTTGTGAGTCTTCAAGAAATGCTTGATATAGCTCATATGCTCGGAATAGAATTTGAGGAATTTACACACAAATTTGTGCGTAAGATCGGTTATAAATTTTCATTTATTGAAAAGCCTTGTGATGATGGCTTAGCCTGTGTGTTTTACGACAATGGAAAATGCAGGATTTATACCAAACGCCCAAAACAATGCAAAGATTTTCCATTTTGGGAGGGTTATAAACAAGAGAATCTAACATCACAAGATTCTAAGAATTTGCAAAAAGAATGCATAGGAGTGTGTTTTGAGTCATAAATTTTTGAGAATCTTGCTAGGCTTATTGTGTGCTATGAGTATAGCGTTTGGGGCATTTGATGAAGAAGACTATATGTTTAAGGCACTAGATTTGCAAGATCAGGGCAAAATTCAAGAAGCGCGTGATATATATCTTGTGTTGTATGATGAGACAAAAAAACTTGAATATCTCAAAGAGAGTATTTTGCTTTCAAGTCGCTTTGAACAACCACACATTATTTTAAGCTATATCCAAGATTACAAGCAACAAACACAAGAAGAGGATATAGAGATGAATAAAGCACTTCTTGATGTGTATCTTAAAACAAATGATCTACATAAAGCCTTGCCTATCGCACAAATGATAGTTACACAAGAAGATACGCCAATGATACATAATGTTTTGGGTGTGATTTATGTCAATCTTGGCGATTTGCAGAGCGCCATTAATGAGTTTCAAACGCTCTATGAAGAGACAAAAGCACCAGAAGCTTTGCAAAGACTTGTAGTGTTGTATGGGCAAACACAACAATTCCAAAAGGGCATAGCATTGCTTGATACATATTTTAGGGATAATGCGTGTGATGGTGAGTTATGCGCGATGGCAATACAAATCTATGCTAAGGCTATGGAAGGGGATAAATTAGAATCTATTCTTAAAAAGCGCTATGAGGAAAATCCTACTATAGCAAATGCACAGAATCTTATTTATATTTATTCATTGCGCAAAAAATATGATGAAGCATTAAAAATCGCCTCTAGGTATCCTTTTGATCCAAAAATACTCTTTGGTTTATATGTGGAAACAAAAGATTATGACAATGCCTATAAAATAGCTTTGAAGATATACAAAAATTCTAATGAAGCTATGTATTTGGGGCTTGCGCAGCTTTATAGGTTTGAAACCCTGACAAACAAAACAGATTCTAAAAAGGTTTTGCCCATCTTGCAAGATATGGATAAGGCAATCGAGCTTATTCAAAAAGATGGTGTGCCAGATAGCTTACAAAAAGAGAATCTTGGATTGTTTTATAATTTTATGGGATTTTTGCTGATTGATTTGGATTTAGATGTAGAAAAGGGTATCTCTTATGTGCAAAAAGCTTTAGAAATTGCACCAAGTACCATAGCATATTTGGATTCTTTAGCGTGGGGGTATTATAAGCAAAAACATTGCAAGAGAGCAAAAGAAGTATTTGCAAAGATTCCAAAAGAGAGTCTTTCTAGCGATGAAGAATTATTAAAACACGCTAAATCACTTGATTTATGTCAGTAAATAAGCCATTTTTTGGCGATGTTGTGTTACAATGCGAGGCAATTTTTTAGAAAGGGGCGTGTGAGAGATGTCTGCTAGTATGTCTAAAATCGATCAAGTAACCAGCCTACATAAAAACAATGAATTACAACTTTTATGCTTTCGTTTAGAAAAAGACCGCGATTTGTATGCGGTGAATGTTTTTAAGATTCGTGAGGTGATTAAATATAATGGTGCGCTTACAATCATAAGCCACGAATCAAATGCACTCGTAGAGGGTTTGATTACCATTAGGGATCTTACTATCCCACTTATTGATATGAAAAAATGGTTTTATTATGATCCTCGACAGCGAGATAGAGATCTACGCCAATACTCCATTAAGCGCAATAAAGGTGAAGATGACATTATTATGATTTGTGAGTTTTCGCGATGGACAATAGGTGTGAGAATCTATGAAGCTGATAGAATCCTCAATAAAAAATGGACAGAGATTGAACAAAGCGTAGGTGTAGGGGGCAATGGACAAAATGGTAAGCTAGTAAGTCGCACACGATATTTTGATGGGCGCTTGGTGCAAGTGGTGGATATTGAAAAAATGCTTACTGATGTATTCCCATGGATAGAAAAAGAAAAAGAAGATGAAATGAAAAAAGTTTCACAAGTCCAAGCGACTAAGTCCGTGTTACTTGCAGATGATAGCCCAAGCGTTTTGCGCACAATGCAAGTCATTCTAAATCGCATAGGTGTTGTGCATTATGATTTTGTGAATGGACGAAAACTTTTAGATTATCTTTTTGCTCCTACGACAGATATTAGTAGCATAGGTATGATTATCACAGACTTAGAAATGCCAGAAGTTAGCGGATTTGAGGTGATTAAACAAGTCAAGGCAAATGCCACAACAGCACATATTCCTATTGTAGTCAATTCCTCTATGAGTGGTAGCAGTAACGAGGATATGGCACGCAGCCTTAATGCTGATGAGTTTATCTCCAAATCCAATCCTGTGCAAATAGAGGCAGCTATTAAGCATCTTATGCTTCGATAGTTTTTATGTATATACCATTGTCAATGAGAGAAGTTAGTAGGCGTGTGTCACCAGATTGCTTAGATGCAATTACTACACCTTGTTATGTACTAGAGCGTGATAAATTGATTACAAATCTTGCACTTTTAGAATCTGTGCAGCGTCGAAGTGGTGCAAAAATTCTCCTTGCACTTAAAGGCTATGCATTTTGGCGTTGTTTTGAAGAATTGCGCGATGTTTTGAGTGGAAGCACTGCGAGTGGATTATATGAGGCGCGTCTAGCATATGAAGAAGTAGGTGGAAGAGAGCAAAATAAGGAAGTATGTGTGTTTAGCCCCGCATATAAAGAGATAGATTCTCTTTTGCCTTATGCTACACACATTATTTTTAATTCTTTTGTGCAATGGCAAAAATTTTATCCTACTATCCAAGCACATAATTACACCAATCCGACGCACTATATTAGCGTTGGGTTGCGTGTAAATCCTCTATATAGCGAGGTTACGCCTGAAATTTATAATCCTTGTGCGCCAAATTCTCGACTAGGTATTATTCCTAGTGAGTTTGAAAAGGGTGTGCAAGAATTCGGATTAGATGGTATTGACGGATTGCATTTTCATACGCATTGTGAGCAAAATGCTGATGCACTGCAACGAACTTTGCCACATTTCTTGCAATATTTTGGACCATATTTGAATGGTAGAAAATGGGTGAATTTTGGTGGTGGGCATCACATCACGCGCGAAGATTATGATGTAGAGTTGTTAGTAAAACTTGTGCAAGAGTTTAGGCAAACATATGGAGTAGAGGTCTTTTTAGAGCCTGGAGAGGCGGTAGGGTGGCAAGTTGGATTTCTTATTAGCGAAGTTGTGGATATAGTGCAAAATCAAGGAAACATCGCAGTTCTTGATGTAAGCGCTAGTGCACATATGCCTGATTGTCTTGAAATGCCTTATCGACCAAGTACTCTAAAGCTTAGCAATGGAGTTATTGAATCTGATAAAGGGGAAAATGTTGGTGCATATCGCTATCGACTTGGCGGACCTACTTGCCTAGCTGGTGATGTGCTTGGGGATTTTAGTTTTGATACGCCACTACAGATTGGAGATAAGATTATTTTTGAAGATATGTTGCACTATACGATTGTAAAAAACAATACATTTAATGGTGTGCCATTGCCTTCTTTGGGCGTGGTAGAAAATGGTAATTTTCGCACATTAAAGGAGTTTGATTATTTTGACTACAAACAACGCAACTAAGCCTATTGTTTTTGAAAATCTTCTTATGCTTGCCCCACTAGCAGGTTACACAGATTTACCATTTCGTTCTGTGGTGAAAAAATTTGGTGTAGATATTACCGTGAGTGAGATGATAAGCTCACATGCTCTTGTGTATGCCAACAAAAAAACACTCAAAATGTTAGAAAAATCTCCTATAGAATCTCCGTATGCTGTGCAGATAGCAGGTTCTAAACCAGAAGTCGTGCGATCAGCAGTAGAGATTCTCAACACGCAAGAAGGTATAGATATAGTGGATCTTAATTGTGGTTGTCCAGCTCCAAAAGTGGCTCATCACGGCAATGGTAGCGGGTTGTTAAAAGATTTATCTTTGCTTGTAAAAATCGCAAATCTCATCAAGCAAACAAGTACGAAGTCTTATGTGAGTCTTAAGCTTCGTTTGGGTTTTGATAAAAAGATTCCATTAGAAATTGCTGCTGCTGTCAATGAAAGTAATGTAGATTATGTCGTGGTACATGGACGCACTCGTTGCGATGGTTATAAAAAAGATAAAATCGATTATGATAGTATCACTGCTATTAGGCAGCGCATTAATATACCATTGATTGCTAATGGTGAGATTGCAAGCGTTGCTGATGCTAAGAAGGTGTTAGAGAGGACAGGTGCTAATGGTGTGATGATAGGTAGAGCCGCGATCAAAGCACCTTGGATTTTTTGGCAGATTCGACACAATACAAATGAGATTCCACCCATTGTCCGAAAAGATTTGATTTTGGAGCATTTTGATAAAATGGTGGAATTTTATGGTCCAAGGGGCGTGGTGATGTTTCGCAAGAATCTTCATGCATATAGCAAGAATTATCCAGGTGCAAGTGAATTTAGAAATGTAGTAAATGCAATGAGTGATCCTAATGAAGCTCGTGTACGCATTGAGGAATTTTTTGGGCAGGAGTATATAATAGAGGAGCTACCGCAACTTGTGCATCTTAATAAACGCACGAGTTAGCATGTAGATTCTAAGGATTATACAGGAATAGATCGTGAAAAATATAGCATTTTTTGATTTTGATAAAACCATAACGACCAAGGATAGTCTGTTTGTATTTGTGAAGTTTGTAGTAGGCAAATGGGCATTTTATAGAGGTTTTATTGCAAGATTTTGGATTTTGCTTGGCTATGTTTTGGGTTTGTGCTCCAATGCCTATGCCAAAGAGTCGCTTATGCGATATTTTTTTAGGGGTCATAGCACAGCGGATTTTGCGCTCTTGTGTGCGAATTTTCAAAATACACTTTGTGGAATAACAAGAATCCAAGCGATGGAAAAAATAGCGTGGCACAAAGATAGAGGCGATGTTGTCGTGGTGGTGAGTGCGACTTTTGAGGAATATTTAAGACCATTTTGTCAAAATATGGGGCTAGAATGTCTTGCAACGAAGCTAGAAGTTGTAAATGGTGTGCTAAGTGGGAATCTTGCGACACCAAATTGTTATGGAAAGCAAAAGGCGGTGCGTATCCAAGAAAGCTATGATCTTTCACAATATGCAGAAATTTATGCATATGGGGATTCTAAGGGAGATTATGAGATGTTGGCATTGGCAACGCAGAGATTTTATAGAAAATTTTATTAAGGTAGAGTGATGATAGTTGCATTAAAGGGTTATATTGAGAGATTAGAACCCACATTTGTAGAGCTTAATGTAGGAGGTGTAGTGTATGGTTTGGGGATTTCTATTCATACAAGTGTGCGCCTTAAAGATTGTTTAGATACATGTGTGAAAGTTTTGTGTGTGCAGATTATTCGTGAAGATTCACAAGCACTCTTTGGATTTTTTGATGAAGTAGAGCGTTTGAGTTTTGAGCGCTTGATAAAAATTAATGGCGTTGGTCCAAAAGTCGCGTTAGCAATTCTTAGCACATATACACCACAAAGTTTTGCTAAGATCCTAGAAGACAAGGACATACAAGCTTTGCAGCGCGTGCCGGGCATAGGTGTGAAAGGGGCTGGAAAGATTATGGTGGAGTTGGCGGGATTTTTTACTGAACTCGTAGAATATAGGGTTGAAAAAAATATTACAAACAATATTAAGTATGAAGCAGCTCAAGCTTTAGAATCTTTGGGCTTTAAAAATGCGGATATTGCTAATGCACTCAAAGAAGTGGGCGATGGGGAAGTGGCAGATGTTGTCAAGGAGGCGTTAAAAATTTTGGGTAAGAAAAGATGAGAAAACACGAATAAACCTTGACAAACATAGGTTTTGTGTATATAATTCGGACTTTTATTTTCATGGTTTCATATTTCATGCTGGTTTAGCTCAGTTGGTAGAGCATCTGCCTTGTAAGCAGAGGGTCGGGGGTTCAAGTCCCTTAACCAGCTCCATTTTTCAAACTCTAGCAGTTTTCTGCTTTCAGTGTTTGACCAGTGTTAGCTATGTTTGGTGAGTTACTCAAGTGGCCAACGAGGGCAGACTGTAAATCTGCTGACTTTGTCTTCCGTGGTTCGAATCCACGACTCACCACCATTACATAGATTGGCTTTGTGTGAGCTAGGGATGAATGGTAGTCGAGATAGTTTGTTGTTGTTAAGTGATGCGGGAATAGCTCAGTTGGCTAGAGCATCAGCCTTCCAAGCTGAGGGTCGCGGGTTCGAGCCCCGTTTCCCGCTCCATTTACTGGGAGCTGATTCTTTCATTGTCAAGTATGCGGATGTGGGTATGAGTACACCACTATGTTACTTTAGAGAATCTGACCCTTTTTATGTCGTTGTATTTGTTGCCCATATAGCTCAGTGGCAGAGCACTTCCTTGGTAAGGAAGAGGTCGGCGGTTCAACCCCGCTTATGGGCTCCAGTTTTTCTTGTAGAGAGAATCTTGAAGCTTTTTGAGATGCACTCTTAGATACTACTAAAATTTTTAGGAGAGAGATTATGGCAAAGGAAAAGTTTAACAGAAGTAAACCACACGTAAATGTCGGAACTATTGGACACGTGGATCATGGTAAGACTACTTTGAGTGCTGCAATTTCTGCTGTTTTGGCTACAAAAGGACTTGCAGAGCTTAAAGATTATGATAATATCGATAATGCCCCTGAAGAAAAAGAAAGAGGTATTACTATCGCAACTTCTCACATTGAGTATGAAACAGAAAATCGCCACTATGCGCACGTTGATTGTCCTGGACACGCAGACTATGTAAAAAATATGATTACGGGTGCTGCGCAAATGGATGGAGCTATTTTGGTTGTTTCTGCTGCAGATGGACCTATGCCACAAACAAGAGAGCACATTTTGCTATCTCGCCAAGTGGGTGTCCCATATATTGTTGTGTTTTTGAATAAACAAGATATGGTTGATGATGCAGAGCTTTTAGAGCTTGTGGAAATGGAAGTAAGAGAATTGCTTTCTAGCTATGAATTCCCTGGTGATGATACACCTATCGTTGCGGGTTCTGCACTTAAAGCACTAGAAGAAGCAAAAGAAGGTAAAGTTGGTGAATGGGGTGAGAAAATCCTTAAACTTATGGATGAAGTAGATAGATACATTCCTACTCCTCAAAGAGATGTTGATAAAACATTCCTTATGCCGGTGGAAGATGTATTCTCAATCGCTGGTCGTGGAACTGTGGTAACTGGTAGAATTGAAAGAGGTGAAATCAAAGTTGGTGATGAAGTTGAAATTGTGGGAATTCGTGATACACAAAAAACAACTGTGACTGGCGTTGAAATGTTTAGAAAAGAGCTTGACAAAGGTGAAGCAGGGGATAATGTCGGCATCCTTTTAAGAGGAACAAAAAAAGAAGAAGTAGAAAGAGGTATGGTGTTATGTAAGCCAGGATCTATTACACCTCATAAGAAATTTGAAGGTGAAATTTATGTGCTTTCTAAAGATGAAGGTGGACGTCATACACCATTCTTTAATGGATATAGACCACAATTTTATGTGCGCACTACTGACGTAACAGGATCTATTCAGCTTCCTGATGGTGTGGAAATGGTTATGCCAGGCGATAACATTAAAATTACTGTTGAACTTATTAACCCAATCGCCCTTGAAGAAGGAACACGTTTTGCTATCCGAGAAGGTGGTAGAACAGTTGGTGCTGGTGTGGTAACTAAGATTATTGAATAGGGTTTGATATGGCTAAGGGAAATGTGGTAAAGATCGGTCTTAAATGTTCAGAGTGTGGTGATATTAACTATAGCACCACTAAGAATGCTAAGACTCATACAGAAAAACTGGAGCTTAGAAAGTTTTCTCCTCGTTTGAATAGGCATACTATTCATAAGGAAGTAAAACTAAAAAGCTAGGTATTTACCTAGCTTTGTAGGTCAGTAGCTCCAATGGTAGAGCGTCGGTCTCCAAAACCGAGTGTTGGGGGTTCGAGTCCCTCCTGGCCTGCCATAAAGCTAAGTTTAAGTGTTTTAAAGTTGAGTATAGAGATTTAAAATTGTGGATGAGCGATGAAAAAACTTGTAGTATATTATAGGAATGCAAAAGAAGAACTTGATAAAGTTATAAAACCTACAAAAGAACAGGTAAGAAATGCTTCTATATCTGTTGTCACCGTTGTCATTGTCATCACTTTGTTTTTAGCATTAGTCGATCTCATCTCATCTGCTTCTGTATCAAGTCTAGTATCTTAAGTTTAGCTTGTAGTTTTTAAAGGGGTAGACTTTGGAATGGTATGCAATACAAACATATTCTGGCAGTGAACAATCTGTAAAGAGAGCTATTGAGAATCTTGCGATTGAAAATAGGATACAAGATAGATTTGAGCAGATTGTTGTTCCTACAGAAGCTATTTACGAAGATAAAAAGAAATTAACACATAGAAGCGTATATCCTGGTTATGTGTTTGTGAAAGTTGATCTTGATACGAAATTGTGGCATATGATACAATCTCTACCAAGAGTTGGACGTTTCATTGGAGAGAGCAAGAAACCTACACCACTTAATGAAGTTGATGTTGAGAAGATACTTGACAAGATTAGAAATCCCGCAGAACCAAAACCTAAGGTTTTCTTTGAAAATGGCGAAGTTGTGCGTATTGTCGATGGTCCTTTTGCTAACTTTACTGGAACTGTTGAGGAATATGATATTGAACATCGTAAATTGAAGCTCAATGTTTCTATTTTTAGTCGAAACACATTGGTGGAAATCCTGTATTCACAGGTAGAGAAAATCATCTGATACATTTATTTTACTTAAGAGAGGATATGAATCATGGGAAAAAAAGTTATTGGTGAGCTTAAGTTACAAATACCTGCAGGAAAAGCTAATCCATCTCCTCCTGTTGGTCCAGCGCTTGGACAAAGAGGTGTTAATATTATGGAGTTTTGTAAAGCTTTTAATGAAAAAACTAAGGATATGGGCGATTTTAATATACCTGTATTGATTACTGTTTATCAAGACAAGAGCTTTAGTTTTATCACAAAGAAACCTCCGGTGACGGATTTGATCAAAAAAGCTATCAATCTTACTAAAGGTTCTGATAATCCTCTCAAAAATAAGGTAGGTAAACTCACGCAAAAGCAATTGCAAGAGATTGCAGAACAAAAACTTGAAGACCTAAATGCTGTGGATATAGATGCTGCAAAGAAAATTGTTGCCGGTAGTGCTAGAAGCATGGGTGTTGAAATAATAGATTAAATTTGTTACGGAGTTTAAAGATGGGAAAGAAAACAACAAAAAGATTACAGGCTTTACAAGCAAAGATTGACACAAATAAGATTTATGATGTTGCAAGTGGGGTTAGTCTTGTTAAATCTTTAGCATCGGCAAAGTTTGATGAAACAGTGGAAATTGCTTTGAGACTTGGTGTTGATCCTCGACATGCTGATCAGATGATTCGTGGTGCAGTGGTATTACCACACGGAACAGGCAAAAAAGTTCGTGTTGCTGTTTTTGCAAAAGGTATAAAAGCTGATGAAGCAAAGGTTGCAGGAGCAGATATTGTGGGTGCTGATGATTTGGCTGAAGATATCAAAAATGGTAATGTAGATTTTGACATGGTTATTGCTACACCAGATATGATGGCACTAGTGGGGAAGGTTGGTAGAATCTTGGGACCTAAAGGTTTAATGCCAAATCCTAAAACAGGGACAGTAACAGCTGATATAAGTAAAGCTGTAGCAAATGCAAAAAGTGGTCAAGTAAACTTTCGTGTAGATAAAAAAGGTATCATTCATGCACCTGTTGGAAAGGTAAGTTTTCAAGAGGATAAGATCAAAGAAAACATGCTTGAACTTGTGCGTGTGATTAATAGACTAAAACCTTCTTCTGCAAAGGGTAAATATATCAAAAGTAGCACATTATCTTTGACAATGAGTCCGGGAGTGAAATTAGATTCACAAGAATTGATGGATGTAAAGTAAGAAGTTGTTATTTTTTATCTTAGATTGAAGATCATCGGGGCTTTGCGCTTAAAAAATAAACCCTATGTGAGATTTGGTCTGAAAGGAGGGAAGCATGACTAAGCAAGACAAGATTCAGGCTGTACAAGACCTTACTTCTGAATTTCAAAATGCAAATTCTATGATCGTTTGTGATTATAGAGGTTTGAATGTTGCGCAATTGGAAGCTTTGCGTTTAAAAGCAAGGGAAGAAGATATTAAAGTTCGTGTTATTAAAAATACACTTGCTAATATTGCTATGCACAATGCACAATATCCGCAGTCAGAACTTAAGGGAACAAATATTTTCGTGTGGGGCAATGATCAGATTAAGCTTGCAAAAGTGGTTTGTAAGTTTGCAGGTACGAATGAAGATAAGTTTGTTGTGAAATTTGGTTATTTTGATGGCAATGTGGTTCAAAAAGATCATATTGTTTCTGTCTCAAAACTACCAAGTAAAGAAGAGCTTATTGGCATGTTGCTATCTGTTTGGACAGCACCGGCAAGGTATTTTGTTACAGGCATGGATAACCTAAGAAAACAAAAAGAAGAAGCATAAAATAACATACAAAAGGAGCAAAAATGGCTATTTCAAAAGAAGAAGTGTTGGAGTATATTGGTAATCTTTCAGTATTGGAACTTTCGGAGCTTGTAAAAGCTTTTGAAGAGAAGTTCGGTGTGAGTGCTGCTCCTACTGTAGTAGCAGGAGCAGTAGTAGCAGGTGGTGCAGCGGGTGGTGCAGAAGAAAAAACAGAATTTAACATTATACTTGTCGATGCAGGCGCTAACAAAATTAATGTTATTAAAGCTGTTAGAGAAATCACAGGACTTGGTCTTAAAGAGGCTAAAGATGCTACAGAAAATACTCCAAGCACACTTAAAGAAGGTGTTAGCAAAGAAGATGCTGAAAACTTTAAAAAGAAACTTGAAGAAGCAGGCGCAAAAGTGGAAGTTAAATAAATTTCCTGCACTTTTAGGTTCTAACGAGATGTTGCCCAATCTTGCTTAGTATAAGCGAGCTTGGGCTTTTGTGTTTTTGGCACTTTGTAGAGGCTTTTGGGTGAAGCTTCTATAGAGTGCTACTCTTAAAAATCCATGTCATGAAGGTTGAGCAAATGTCAGAGCAAATAAAACAAAACAAAAGATTGCGCATAGATTTTACTAAAAATCCTCAGTTATTAGATGTTCCTGATCTATTGTCCTTGCAAAGAGATAGTTATAATGATTTTTTGTTCGCGAATGCGACAAAAGAGAGTGGTATTGAAAAAGTTTTTAAATCCATTTTCCCTATTCAAGATGCTCAAAATCGTATTACTTTAGAATATGCTGGTTGTGAGTTTGGAAAGCCAAAATATACAACTAGAGAAGCCATGGAGCGTGGGATTACATATTCTATTCCACTGAAAATAAAGATTCGCCTTATTTTTTGGGAAAAAGACGAAAAAAGCGGAGAAAAACTTGCAGTAAAAGATGTGAAGGAACAAAGTATCTTTATCCGCGAGATTCCATTGATGACAGATAGGACAAGCTTTATTATCAATGGTGTTGAACGCGTTGTGGTTAATCAACTTCATAGAAGTCCAGGTGTCATTTTCAAAGAAGAAGAATCTAATACCGCGTCAAATAAACTTATTTATACCGGACAAATTATTCCCGATAGAGGTGCTTGGTTATATTTTGAATATGATGCAAAAGACATTTTGTATGCACGGATTAACAAACGCAGAAAAATTCCCATAACCGTTATTTTGCGCGCGATTGGTTATACAAAACAAGATATTGTCAATATCTTTTATCCTTCACTGCATGTCCATTTTGAAAAAGATAAATGTTTTGTGCCTTTTAGTGTGGAAAATATAGGCACTAAGGCAGAATTTGATATTAAAGATTCTAAGGGGAATCTACTTTTAGCTTCAGGAAAAAGAGTAGGGAGCAAAAAACTTAAAGAACTTAAAGAACTTGAAAAAGATATAAAATGGATGGAATATCCAATCCAAAGATTGAATGAGCGCTACCTTTCTGAAGCGATATATGACAAGAATGGTGAATTGCTTTTTGATATTTTGACACAACTTGATGAAAGTAAGATTCAAAAGATTCTAGAAAGTGGCGTGAAAGAATTTAAAATTGCAAATGATACCGCTAAGGGCTTGGATAATTCTCTGATGAATTCTTTTGTGAGTGATGTGGAGTCATTACGAAACCTTAAACAAACAGAAAACATTGAAGATGAAAATGATCTCTCAGCTATTAGAATCTACAAGGTTATGCGTCCAGGAGAGCCTGTTACTAAGGATGTGGCAAAGACTTTTGTAAACCAACTCTTTTTTGATCCAGAGCGCTATGATCTTACGCGCGTTGGACGCATGAAAATGAATCACAAACTTGGTTTGGATGTGCCTGATTATGTGACAGTGCTTACACATAATGATATTATCGCAACTATCAAATACCTTATGAATGTGCGTAATGGCGAGGGACACATTGATGATAGGGATCACTTAGGCAATAGAAGAATTCGATCTATTGGTGAGCTTTTGGCAAATGAACTTCATACAGGACTTGTGAAAATGCAAAAAGCTATTCGTGATAAATTAAGCTCCCTTAATGGTTCATTTGAGAATCTTATGCCTCATGATTTGATTAATTCCAAGATGATAACAAGCACAATTATGGAATTTTTTACAGGTGGGCAACTTTCTCAATTTATGGATCAAACAAACCCTCTCGCAGAGATTACGCATAAACGTAGGCTTTCTGCGCTTGGAGAAGGTGGTCTTGTCAAAGAACGCGTAGGCTTTGAGGCACGCGATGTGCATCCAACGCATTATGGTAGGATTTGTCCTATTGAGACTCCAGAGGGGCAAAACATCGGTTTGATTAATACGCTTTCAACCTTTACACATGTCAATGATTTGGGCTTTATTGAAGCACCTTATAAAAAAGTAAAAGATGGCAAAGTAAGCAATGAAATCACCTATATTACAGCCGCTCAAGAAGAAGGGCTTATCATAGCTCCAGCTTCTACAAAAGTAGATAAAGATGGAAACATCATTGAGGATTTGATTGAAGCAAGACAAGATGGTGAAATTATTCTTGTAGAAAAATCTAAAATAGAATTAATAGATTTAAGCCCAAGAATGCTTGTTGGTGTAGCTGCATCACTTATTCCATTTTTGGAGCACGATGATGCTAACCGTGCATTGATGGGCTCAAACATGCAGCGCCAAGCAGTGCCATTGCTTAAGCCTGATGCACCTGTTGTGGGGACTGGTATTGAAAAAGTGATTGCAAGAGATGCATGGGAAGCTATTAAGGCAAAGCGAGGTGGAATTGTCGAGAAAGTTGATGCCAAAAGTATTTATATTCTAGGAGAAGATGAGAGTGGCGCGTATATCGATTATT
>NZ_FZPO01000059.1 GCF_900198655.1 Helicobacter equorum
TTTATTTTAGGGCTACCATCTTTATATGCTTCAAATAGACAATTTTCAAAGTGCTTTCTTTTGTTTTCATTAATTTTGTCATACAAGACTTTTAGTAAGATAGAAAAAGTCGTAAGCCTTTGTTGCCCATCAATAACTATAGCAAAATTATCATTACCTCCATTTCTTTTTAAAATCACAGAGCCGACAAAATGAGTAGTATTATTTGTGAAGCTATCATATAAATCATTAAATAATCTTTCCCAATGTTCTACTTTCCAAGTATAATGTCTTTGAAAAAATGGGATATCTAGGCGATTTTCATTGGTAACTATTGACTTAAAATTATTCTCCCTCGCTTCCATTGCATATCTCCTTAAAATAGCTTAATCTTTTCGATTATGCCAAATGATAGAAAACATAATTATTGTATCCTCACTCTATCACGCTGGTGATTTGGAAGTAATGTCATACACCACACAATTAATCGTTTCTGCTTTATCGTTAATGCAATTTACGCATTTAAAAAATTATATTCGCAAAAATAATGGTTAATATTTTGATAACTCTCTAACCATTCCTTGTTTATTTTTATAGCCTCTTCACTTTCGTCAATGCCGATAAAACTCCTGTTAAGCAAAAATGATTCTTTTAAAAAAGATCCACTGCCACAGAAGCAATCCAAAACTAAAGAATTTGGATTGGAAGACATCTTGATGATACGTTGCAAGAGTTGTATATTTTTTTGTGTAGGATATAAAATACTTTGAGAATCTTTAAATTCCCAAATATCTTGTATTTTTTTACCCTTGCATTCATCTGCATATACTTTTTTTCTCGGATTATTGTTTTTGCTCCATTCTATTAAACCCATATTTTGCAATCTATCAAGTTCACTTAATGAAAAACGCCAATGTCTCCCTTTTGGAGGATTTAACCCATTCCAAGCCTCGCCACTTTCACCATTTTTTGTCTCTCCAGGTGCATGCAAAGGAATGGTAGTATAAAACCCTCTTGAATCTTGTTTGTTAAAACGCTTTTTTATATCATCTTGACTTATTTCTTCACATATATCATTCCAAATATATGTTGAAGTTTTTGTATAGAATAAAATCATATCTTTAATATTCCCGTATCCTTTTCTAGAAAAATTCTTGGGATTGCATTTGATGCGTGTAATATCATTAACAAAATGTTCTCTGCCAAAAATTTCATCACACAATATTTTAACATAATGTCCCATTTTGGTGTCAATATGTAAATAGAGACTCCCTTTTTCACTCATTAATTCTTTAATTAAAAGTAAGCGATAATATAAAAATTCTAAGTAAGATTCTATGTTGAATTTATCTTTATAAGCGATGCGAGATTCTTTGCTTGAGCTCATTGTGCTACCAAGCCTAAAAATATTATTTGTGCCAAAAGGAGGATCTATATAGACCAAATCTATCTTTCCTTTATAAAAGGTTTTTTGCAATAAAAATTGCATGGCATTTAAATTATCATCATGTATAAGTAAATTTTTTTTATTCATATCACCATGTAAACTATTTTGATAAGTTTGTTTTAAAAATTCCTGTGGAGGTAAAAATGTTTGGAATAAAGAAAACATTGTTAGACTTGATATAGAAAATCACGTAACACAAGGGCTGAAAAAATATGTTCGTTTTTTAAATTATGTGTTAGTGTTGTATGCATTTTGCTGTTATTGCAAATATAGCATACTCCATCTAAAATAGCTACTTTAATTACTCTTGAATCTATATGTGTGTGTAGTAAGCCAAATGCATCCTCAAGTTGTGCATTTTGATGTCCGCCAAAATCCGTAAGAAATTTTGCTTCTCCAATAATAAATTTATTGTTAAATCTAGCTATAAAATCCAACCCCTTATTTCTAGTATATCCTAAGTATTTAGCAGCAAAATCCTGCATCATAGAATCTGGGGCACTCAAAATTGCATTATTATTTGTTTTTATAAAATCATCCATTTCAATTGGTTGCAATCCTAATGCTCCACTGCCTACCCATCTTTTAAATAAAGGACCAATTTGTCTATTCGTTTCTTTAGGTTGCGAAATATTTTCATAAATTTTATCTAATCCCATATCTTTTAATCTACCACAAATCCTTGAAATAGTCATTGGATTACGATAGATGGCACCTCTATCTCTTCGCAAATAAGCAACATAAGAATCTTTAATAGGAAAGAGGTCGAAATCTAGCAAAGATTCTATGATTTGATTTTGCTTGTTAGCAGAAAATGCCTGTGCAAAAATATCCCATTTATTAGTATCTATTTCTCGAATATTATCTGGACTTATGGGATATATTCTAAATAATTGATCTAAATAATCTCTTTGATTGGCTAATTCAATACTCTGCTCTAAAAAATAATTCATCTCTTTCACTCCCACTCTATCGTGCCTGGTGGTTTGGAAGTAATGTCATACACCACGCGGTTTATGCCCTTTACCTCATTAATAATACGATTAGACACAGATTCTAAAAACTCGTGAGGCAAATGCGAAAAAGTCGCTGTCATTCCATCAAGCGCTTCTACCGCACGCATGCAGATTGTATTATCGTAAGTGCGGTTATCGCCCATTACTCCCACGCTCTTGACATTTAAAAGCACACAAAATGCTTGCCACACACTATCATATAGATTCCACTTATGCAACTCTTCTATAAAGATAGAATCCGCTTCCCTCAAAAGATCTAAATCCGCTTGATTGACTTCTCCCATAATGCGAATAGCAAGTCCTGGTCCTGGGAAGGGATGCCGCATAAGCATAGATTCTGGCATACCAAGCTCTCGCCCCAAAGCCCTCACCTCATCTTTAAAAAGCTCCCTTAGTGGCTCGATGAGCTCAAATTTCATCCATTCAGGCAACCCCCCTACATTGTGATGAGACTTTATCGTTTTGCTAGGTCCTTTCACGCTCACAGATTCAATCACATCAGGATACAGCGTGCCTTGTGCTAGGAATTTTATCTCGCCATTAGCATTGTGTGCTCTAGCCTCTCGCTCAAACACCTTGATAAAAGTCTCACCGATGATTTTACGCTTTGCTTCAGGATCTCGCACACCTTTAAGCAATCCCAAAAACTCTTGCCTTGCATCAATGGTGATAAGTGGCACACGCAAGTTTTCTCTAAACATTGTCTCCACCGCTTCTCTCTCGCCTTTGCGTAAAAGCCCGGTATCTACAAAAATAGGGATAAGATTTTCACCAATCGCTCGATAAAGCAGGGTGGCTACCACACTAGAATCCACACCACCACTCACCGCACATAGCACCTTGTGAGGTTTGACTTTATCTGTATGCCCAAATGCACAGCTTGTCAAATGATCGCACACAAGCCCTACAGATTGCATAAAGGCATAAATCCCCGTGCTTCCTACAAAGCTAAAGCCTCGCTTTTTGAGATCATTTGCGATCATATCAGAAAGTGGCGTATGCGTGGGAATCTCTTCCAAACTCTCAAAATGATTGATAAGCGGCGTATTATCTACATAATCCCAAAGAAACTTCGCAAAGCTCCCAAACTCACGCTCAATCTCTAAGAATCTTTTGGCATTGTTGATAGCAGATTCTATCTTGGCGCGATTGCGGATAATATCTGGATTTTCCATAAGTTCTTGTATCTTTGTCTCATCATAGGTGGCTACAATATGAGGATTAAAGTCATCAAAGGCTCTCCTAAAAGCCTCGCGTTTTTTAAGTATCGTGATCCACGAAAGCCCTGCTTGCATACCCTCTAACACAAGTTGCTCAAAAAGTCGCTTGTCATCGTGTTGTGGAATGCCCCACTCAAAATCGTGATAATTTTGATAAAGCTTTTGTGTAGCTTTATCAGAGGCATTATACCCTTGATAAATCCAACCACATCGTTGTGCTGTAGTCGTTGCTGCACAATCCAAGACTAACTCCACCATATCACCACATACTGCACCTTTTTTAAAACCAAGTTCGCTAAAAACCTCTAATCCTTTTTTGTCGTGCATATCCCATTGTGTATGGAAACTCTGTGCATTTTGAAAATATATAAGCGTATCTAAAAAAGATTGTATTACTTCTTTTTGCGTTAGATTCCTATCAATGATATAGCACTCAAAATTGCACGCATAGCCATCTGTATCCTTTGCATACGCACAAAAGCCAAAAGCACTTACATTTCCTGCATCATCTTTTTTGGCAAAAAAATGCTGTGAGTCACAAATACGCTGTTGTAGCGTTGTAGCAATATGCTCTAATAATTTTGCTCCCATAAATCCATGTGCTTTTGTGAAGCTCTCTTGCCATAGGGCAAAAATTTGCTCTTGTTGCGTGCGATCCTCGGTGCGTTGGAATGCAGGTGTTTGGGATAATATCCCTGTGATTTTGCGAATCTTATCTATCTCATAGGTGATAAAATTTTTCATATTCCAGCTTGTATCTGCTCTGCAAATATTCACCGCAAAATTTTTGAGAATCTCTCCACCACACTCGCTATGCACGACTTCAGGGTGAAACTGCAAGGCATAGATTTGACGCTTTGTGTCTGCTATGGCACAATAATGTGTGTTACCACTTTTGGCTAATTCACTAAAGCCTTGTGGGATTTTTTCTACCTTATCAGCGTGACTCATCCACACAATAGAAGTATTTTTGACATTCGCAAAAAGTGCTGTGTCAGTAGCTAAAATCTCTAATTGTGCCTTGCCAAACTCCTGCTCTTTGGCTCGCACCACTGCACCACCAAAATGATACGCGATATATTGCATACCATAACAAATCCCAAGCACAGGAATGCCAAGCTCAAAAACCTTGTTATTAGGTTTATATGCTCCCTCCTCATACACACTCGCAGGACCGCCACTTAAAATAATGCCCTTAGGATTCTTGGCTCTTATAGAATCTATACTTTCAAAATAAGGCACAATCTCAGTATAAACGCCAAACTCTCGAAGTCTTCTAGCGATAAGCTGTGTGTATTGACTCCCAAAGTCAAGCACTAATATTTCAATATTATTCATTTTCTTTCCTTACTTAGTCTAAATGTATAGTATTTTTGAGATATTTTTCTAGGGCTTCTTCCTCTAACACCTCATCA
>NZ_FZPO01000061.1 GCF_900198655.1 Helicobacter equorum
AACTCTCTTTCTCTATAGCTGTATTTTAGAGAATCTACTAAGAGTGTAAATATTTTTGTGCCCTAAGGAGATCCTCTTTGGTATCGATACCAAAGCTTGTAGTCTCTACAATCTCTAAAGCTATGCTCTTGCCATGATACAATACACGAAGTTGTTCAAGTTTTTCAATATTTTCTAGTGGGCTTTGTTGCAAGGCACAAAATTCATCAAGACATTGCTTTGTAAAACCATATAAGCCCAAATGCCCTAAATATGGATATGTGTTACATATTTGTGAATCTACGCCATCACGCGCATATGGCACACCCAATCGCGAAAAATACAAGGCATGTTTATTAGCATTAATCACAACCTTTACAAGATTTATGTCTGCGATCTCATCTAGTGAAATAACTTTAGCAAGTGTATGTAAAAATGCATTGTTTCTCTTTGTTAAGGATAAGAGTGTTTCTAACACGCTAGATTCTACAAATGGCTCATCTGCTTGAAGATTAAGAATCACACTATCGCTTTTAAGTCCCAAAATATTAGCTGCTTGTGCACATCTATCTGTCCCACTACAATGACTTTTAGAGGTCAGCACACTTGAAATCTTGTGTATCTTACATGCTTGCATAATCTCTTCATCATCACAAGCTACCACCACTTCATCAACTTTTTGGGCATTTTGTGCAGTCCTTACAATCATTGGTAATCCACCAAGATCACACAAAACTTTTTTTGGCAAACGCATAGATTCTAAACGTGCCGGAATAATAATCATCACCACTCCTTTTGGAGGATTCTATATTTAGAATCTATCTCCCTCTTTTGGTTTATATAATTTTTGTAATTTATCATCAAGTGGAGCCAAAAACCTATAAAACACTGGCACAACAAGCAATGAAAGCAACATAGAGACAATAAGCCCACCAATCATCGCAATCCCTATAGGATTTTTCATCGCTTCCCCTGCACCACTTGCAATAGCCAAAGGCAACATACCAAATACCATAGCAATAGTTGTCATCAAAATCGGTCGCAAACGCAATTCACCTGCCGTAATCAAAGCCTGTATAATATCCATGCCTTCTTTACGCTTCTCGTTTGCAACATCAATGAGCAAGGTAGCATTTTTACCCACAATACCCATAAGAAGCATAAGTCCCAACATAGAAAACATACTAAAAGTCTCATGTGTGATAAACAGCGCTATAAATGCTCCAGAAAAACTAAGTGGCAAGGCAATCATAATAATCAAAGGCTGCAAGAAACTCTCATAAAGGGCTGCCAAAATTAGATAAATAAGCACAATTGCAGTCAAAATTGCCACCACAAATGCCTGTATAGTGTCTTGCATATTTTCAACCTCTCCTTGCAATTTATAACTAGCACCATCTGCAAGCCATTTGTTATTTGGATCTAACACGACTTTAAAAATATCACCCAAACTCACACCAGCATTCTTATTTGGTGAAGCATACACAGTCATACTGCGTTGTCTATTGAATCTCGTAATCGTTGAAGGAGTCATAGTTTTTTCGATTTTTACCAACCCCTCCAAAAACATCAACTCACCTTTAGAGTTTCTAACTTGCAAACGCTTAATGTCATCAAGCACTCTTCTATCATTGTCAGGCACACGCACAGTTATATCGTATTCCTTGCCACGCTCTTTATAATACCCCACAGGATACTCCCCAGAAAATGCTACTCGAATGGTATTGCCTATTTCTTCAGAGCTTACGCCATATTTATTAGCATTGGCACGCACAATATGGAATCTATATTCAGGCTGATCATCAGCTTTATTAAGATGCACACCCACGACCTTCCCAGCAAGTTTTTCCTCAAAAAGCTTATAGAGATTCTTTTGGGATTGCTCCAAAAGCTCATCATTTGGAGCCAAAATCGCAAGTTGGAATGGAGAATTATCCCCACCACCACCTATGTCAGAAACCTCTACGATAGAAATTGTCATATCTTTGGCAGCGGGTTGCTCCGCGAGAACTTTTCGCATTTTATCTATTATGATAAATTGTCCTTGATCCTTTGTGCGCTCCTTTCTATCTATCATCTTTGTATAGATCTGGGCTTTAAAAATATTTTTTTGCGAGTCATACCCAATCTGTAAGGTTGCAAACTTTGTTGTAGGATCTGCGAGGATTATATCTTGCAATGCACCCACACGCTTTTTCATTTCCTCCATACTAATACCGGGTGCTATTTCTAAAAATGTGTTATATTCGCCTTTATCTTCTTTTTTCATAAAATCAAACCCGAGCCTGCTGGCTAAAAAAAGTGATCCTATAAACACACCAAGTACCGCAAGTAATGTGATAAGTTTATGTGATAGCACAAAGCGCAAGGTGCTAACATATTTTTCATCAAGCATTCTAAAAAATGGCTCACTCCTATGATAGAATCTTGAATGTTGCGGATTTACCACAATCGAGCTTAACATAGGAATAATCGTAATAACAACGATATAAGAAAGTCCTATAGCTAATGCCACCGTGATTCCAAAGCCTTGAAAAAATCTTCCTACAATACCACTCATAGTTCCAACTGGAATAAACACCGACAGAAGCATTGCAGAAATAGCAATAATAGCAAACCCTATCTCACGCACACCCTCGTATGCCGCCTCACGCTTTGATAATCCTGCCTCAAGCTTTTTATGAATATTTTCAATGACTACAATTGCATCATCGATAATAATCCCAATAGCCAAAGTCAACGCTAAAAACGTAAGCATATTCAGCGTGAGATCAAAATGGCTCATAAGGGCAAAAGTGCCAATGATTGAAACAGGCAAACTCAATGCAGCCACAATCGTAATGCTTACACTACGCAAAAACAAAAAGACAACCACTACTGCCAAAATTGCACCAAGCACAAGGTCAAATTTCACATCTTTAACAGAATCTTTAATGTATTCTGTTGTATCCTTAAAGACTTCTACTTCATAATCTTGACTTACTGCCAAAATTTCTGGAAATACTTCTTTCACTGCATCGGCAATTTTGATATCATTTTGTCCAGAAATTTTTTGAACCTCAAAAATCACACCTGGTGTCTTGTCATAACTTGCATATGTTCTATCTTCTTCGATTGAATCTTCAATCTTGGCGATATCCTTCAATCTTACACCATCGGCTATACGCAATTCGCCCATTTCTTCTATGTTGTAGCTATTTGCATCGGTAGTTAATACCCACTCATACTTGGTGTTTACCAACCTTCCGCCGTCAATCTCAACATTCTCTTGCCCTATGAGTTTGCCAATAGTAGAAAATGTAAGCCCATATTTATTCATCAATGTTGGATCAGGATAGATTCTAATCTGTCTTTTTCTATACCCTCGTAACTCCACGCCACCTACACCGCTAATTTTTTGGAGCATTGGTTTAATAACATTATCTGCATGATTCATCATTTCAGAAGGTGGAACTTTGGTGCTTGTCAAAAAAAGCGAAATCACAGGTGCGGATCCGGTATCAACCTTCCGCACAGATGGTGAATCTATGCCACTTTCTAAACGCACGGTACCAATTTTATCACGCACATCGGCTATAGCAACATCAATGTCTTTTTCTAATTGAAATTCTATAAGTACGATACTTGTATTACGCACACTTGAAGATGTAACTTTTTTAAGCCCATCAATCCCCATTACTGCTTCTTCTATCTTGTCTGTAACTTTTGTTTCAACCGTCTGCGCACTTGCACCTTGATATGTCGTAATAACCGTTACAATAGGAAAATCAATATTTGGAAAAAGGGAAACAGGAAGCTTTATCGCAGCCAAAAATCCAAAAAACATCACCGCCAATGCAAACATCAACGTCGAAACCGGACGCGTAATGGCAAATTTATACATTATTAATCCTTACAAGAGTGTGTGCTTATTTCTTTGTTTTGATGTAACCATCACCAAATGTCCCAGGCACGATATTTTTCACAAGTGCTTCAGCCTTGACTTTACGATTACTCTCACTTGCAGTAGGGTAAATTTTATTAATAATTGCAATTTGCTTAGATTCTATACCATCAACACTAAATTCGAAACTATCACCCACTTGAACCTTATTGATATACTTAAAATCAAATTCAAGCACAATTTTAACTTCCTTGCTAATGAGGCGAAAAAGCTCTGTATTATTAGCGCCCACACCATCACCAAGCTCAATGTTTTTGGACGCGATGACTCCATCAAATGGCGCACGCAAGATTGTTTTGCTTAATAGGGCTTCTTGATATGCCAAATCCGCTTCATATCGTTTATAATCCGCATAATATTTGTTGAGTGTATTTTTATCTACCGCACTACCCAATCGCTCATAGCGTTCATATTGTTTTTTATTAAACAAATAAGTTTGACGAATAGAATCTACTTGTGCGCTTTGATCTTTGTTAAATAAAGTAAGAAGTATGTCGCCAGCTTTTACTTCACTGCCCACATCAACATAAATTTGTGTTACAATCCCACCACTTCCCAAACTAAGATTTGCATCTCTCATGGCTTGAGCATTAAAAATTGCATACACTTCATCGGCATATGTCATCGTAGCAAACACCAAACTTACTACATAGATTCTTAACTTCATATCTGATCCTTTATTGTGTTATTGTATATAATCCTCGATCTGCTGCCCGCTATAATAAATATAACGCGCCTTTTCTATCTCATAATCATTAAGACTTTGTGTATAGGTAGATTCTGCGCTAAATCGTCGGCTAAGAGACTGCAAATAGTCCGAAAAATTTAACACTTGCGCTTCATATCGGCGCGCGACATTATCAAAAGATACCGAGGCAGATTTAAGCGCTGCTTCTGCACTCTTAATCCTTGCTTGGGCAATTTCTATACTTTTGCGATACAAACGCTCATCCTTTTCTTGTTCGTATTTTTTGTAAGCAAGTTCTTTTTGTCGTTGCATAGCAGAATACCGCATAGCTTCTTTTTGCTTGGAGAGATTAAACCAATCAAACAAACGCATATTTACGCTTACGCCAATGACATTTTGTGTAGGTGGATAACTCATTTTCATAAAACCAGATCCACCAAAGGTAGAACCACCACTCCCTAACAAATCAAGTAATGCAGGTTTAGAACTCACGGCTCCTAAGCTATTCCACGTAAATGTATCGCTAAGCGCGACGGTTGGCAAATATGTAATTTGCTTTGCTTGATACATCACACTACTTGCTTGCTCTTCAAGTGCAATCAAATCTTGACGCTTTTGCAAAGTAAAGGTAGGCATTTTAATGGTAACACGAGAGAGTTCCTTGACTTCAAGGTTAGTAAGGAGTGAGAGCATAAGTTTATTGCGTTCCATGTCAAGCACGATGTTTGCCATATCATGTTCGGTAGATAGAATCTCTGCACGCAAAGATTCTACATCATCAATAGTGGTAAGCCCAGATCGATATAGCTTTTCTGTGCGTTTGATATTTTCTTCAAGCTGTTTGTGTTGCTGTTCTAGGGCAATTTTTTGAGATTTATTAGAAAAATATGTATAATATTGCTCAATCACATTTAAAAAAATCTGCTCTTGTATATTAGCTCTATCTGCCACACTTGATCGATAGAGGGCATTTTTTTCCCGCACTTTGTTGTAGGTTTTTAACCCACTAAAAATCTCCCATTTTGCTTGAAGTTGAGCATTTTGAGCTTGAATAGCGCGATAGGTATTGTTGGTATCTTGAAATGAATAACTCCCATCAAATGTAGGTAAAAATTCTCTTTGTGCAGCAGATTGATTGGCTCCTGCTTGTAAAATCGCAATATCTTTTGCTTCAAGATTGTAGTTATTCTTTGCAGCTTCAAGCAATTCAGCTAAGGTATAACCTTTTTCATCATTACTAGTGGTGTTTAAAATGCTTAGTGTTTCTTCAAAAGATTGTGTGTCTTGTTGGGTCGATGCACTGGTAAAGCCTTGAACAAAACTCGATACAATCAATGCTACGACAATATAAAAGCGCATTTCATACTCCTTTGTTGTCTAAAACTCTATACAGAAATACAAAGAATTGAATTATAGCATAAAAATATTATTGTAAGTAAATATTACTATAAAAAAAATCCCTAAACCTTTGTGTGTTACTCTAGCTTAGTTTTTCGTGATGGTCGCGTTGCTAAGCCCATTAAAATAATACCAAACACCACCGCGATACTAGAAGCAATAAGAATAGAAATCTTAGAGAGGTTAATAGCCACAATATCCTCGCCATAGGCAAGGTTTGCAACAAAAATAGACATAGTAAAGCCCACACCAGAAATTGCACCCACAGCAAAAATATGAAAATTACCTAAGCCCTCTGGTCGTACAGAAAGATTACACTTCTCCCCAAGGTAAGCAAAAAGAAAGATTCCTAAAGGCTTCCCTATTACAAGTCCTAAAATTGTGCCAAACATCACGCCATCAATACCAATATTCATATATGAATCTATATGAACTCCAGCATTCATAAATGCAAATAAGGGCACAATAAAATACGCACATATAGGTTGTAGTGCATGCTCAAGGCGCAAGAGTGGGTTTTGGGCGTAACGCGCATAAATCCCTATACTATCCAAAATATATACAAGCTCACTCGCCTTTGCCATATTGACATTACGCACACTTGGTGCAGAGGTCATAAAGTTTTTGATATTACGCCAAGTAGATTGCCAAAACCCTAAATTATCATTCTCTTGCATCTGCAAAATATCTGCACCATCATTAGTAATCATTTTGATACGATCAAATTCTGAAAGCATATTGCGAAAATATTTTCTATTAACACGCTGTGTCCTACCTGGAATCGTGAGAGCCAAAATCACTGCTGCAATAGTTACATGAATACCACTAAGATACACACTAATCCAAAGTAAGATTCCAAAGAAAAAATATAAGCTAAGATATTTTGTATCTCGATAATTACAATACCCTAAAATCCCTGCAATACATACAGAAACTCCTATCCAAAACATATGAATCTGATCAGAATAAAAAATCGCGATAACACTAATAGCACCCAAATCATCGGCGACTGCTAAAGTTACAAGAAACACTTTGACAATTTTTGGCACTCTGTTACCAAGGAGTAAAATCACTCCAAGTGCAAATGCAGTATCGGTACTCATTGCCACACCAAAACCCTTTTCATAAGGAGTGCCTGCAGTAAAATACAAATACAACATAATAGGCACAATAATGCCTCCAATGGCTGCCATAATAGAAAAACTAACTTTCTTGAATCCAGCTAATTCTCCATAAAGCATTTCGCGCTTCATTTCCAACCCAACAAGTAAGAAAAAAAACGACATCAATATATCATTAACAAAATGTAATACTTCGATTTTAAGTTCAAGATTTCCTACAAAAAAGCCAAATTCAAATTTTTGAAACCAAAAATACAAATTTGCATATTGAGAATTTGCCACCACCATAGCAAAAACCACACAAAAGACCAGCAAAATACCCCCGAAGGATTCATGGGTAATAAAACGCTGCAAACCATTTTGAAGTTTATCTTTGACATATGAATAACGACGATTAGTTGTGTGCTGATTTTGTAGCACCGCGTCTCCTTAATGTGATATACCTAAATAGCACAGATAAAGATAACCTCCACCAAATGTGGAGATAGAAGAATGAAAATTAGAGCAAAGAATTAAGTTTCTCAGTGACTACAGATTCGCTTACTGCTCCGATGATAGTATCTACAACATTTCCATCTTTCATAAAGATAAGAGTAGGAATACTGCGAATACCAAATTTTGCAGCAAGATTACTCTCTTCATCTGTGTTTACTTTGCAAATTGCTGCTTTGCCATCAAAAGCTTCAGCAAGTTTTTCTACTACTGGTGCAAACATTTTGCATGGACCACACCAAGGTGCCCAAAAATCTACAAGCGCTACACCCTTTGATGTTTTTTCTTCAAAATTTGCTTCTGTTAGATCAAAATATTTTCCCATTTTTTCTCCTTGTTTTTGATATTAAACATTTGGATTATACACAAAAAAGTTACATATCTAAGAAATTTTAGATAATCTTTTGTGATTCCGTATCACGACATTCTGTTTCTTTGATGTTGAGCAATATAAACTTATAGCACACAAAAATTGTAATAGGCCATAAGCAAAGCAAAAATAATGTATACAACATATTACTCCTTTTTATAGATTCTAATATAAATGACCCTGCAAGTCTTTAGATGTAAGTTTTTGAGAATCCATAACTCGCCATACATACACGATATACGCTAATACAAATGGTACAACCGAACTCACATATCCCATGACACTTAATGTGTAATAACTAGAACTTGCATTTGCAATGGTTAGAGAACTTTGCAAATCAGAAGATGATGGGTAAAACGCACTCTCCCCAAGCCCTACATTTAAAAACACTGCCATAACTGCCAACACTACACCCACCCCGAGTGCAAATATGCCTCGCACACCCTTAATGCTTTGATAGATTCCTAGCAATACACCACATACACCAAGCAACAACAAAGCAAGAATCAAGGGATTATGCAAAAAAGTTTGCAAATACAAATATGGTATCAATTCTATCGCACCATTTTCGCCCACTCCAAAGCCATCTTTAAGGCAAATCCATGCCAAAAATCCTACAAAAAATGGGAGAAAAAAGATAGTATTAATCACAATATCTTTGCGTGCTTTATGTCGTATAGAATCCACATCTATAGCATTAATAAAATAGCTATCTGCCAAGATTCTACTCAAAAAAACAAGTGCAAAGCCCAATAAATAATTAAATGGATTTTTGAGTTGCTCCAAGCCTCGCCACTCTCCTTCCCACACAACAAAGTTTTGAGAATCTAATCTAAACGCCGACCCTGCAAAAAAAGTGCTTACCGCTACTCCAATCAAAAATACTCCAAGAATTCCATTGATTTTCAAAAATATCTCATAAGTTTTTGTGCCTAAAAAGTTGCCTTCTTTCTTGCGGTATTCATAACTCACTGCTTGAATAATAAAGCAAAATAAAATTGCCAACCACACCCAATACGCACCGCCAAAACTCGTGCTATAAAACAATGGAAATGCCGCAAATGCAGCGCCACCAAAAAGCACCAAAGTTGTAAATCCTAGCTCCCATTTACGACCCAAACAGGTGATAAGCAAGCTTTTTTCCTCTTCATTACTTGAAAGTCTATCAATAAGCCCTTGCCCACCTTGCACAAAAAACATAAACACCAATAAACCGCCCAAAAGGCTTTGTATAATCCACCAATAAATCTGTAAATCATTATGATCCAAACCAAAAAACATCAAAAACTCCTTAATAAGAAGGTATGTGAGAATGCTCACCAAAGCCTTTTTTAATCTGCCTTAGCATAATGCCAAGCTCTGCGATAAGCAATGTCGTAAAAAGGACAAGGAATATAAAAAACGAAACTTGCACATCTGTATGAGAGAGTTTGGTTGCGGCAATATGCACAGGCATCAAATCTTGTATTGCCCAAGGCTGTCTACCTACTTCTGCAACGATCCACCCAGCTTCTGCTGCAATATACCCAAATGGGATCGCGATGATGCACAGCCACAAAATTTTTCTAAACCGCAAAATATTATTTGCCATAGAAAGATACAAAACCACGATAAAAAGTATAAAAAACAAACTTCCTAACGCCACCATTAGATGAAAGCTATAAAATGTAATGGCAATAGGTGGCATAGCTTGTTCTTTAGAATCCAAATACCCATAACCAAAATCTTGCATATGAGATTCTAAAATACTTCTAGATTCATTCATTACTAATGTGTCACCGCTTTCTTTGGCAAGTTTATAAGTTTTTAATGCCTCAACAGCGCGCTTACCATTTTGGATACGCGTATCCATAGGCACAATACCTTTTTCTTCATTACCATACAACAAATCATTAATCCCAGGGACAAAACCTTGTGTATCTCTTTTACCAAGGATAGAGAGCGCATACGGAATGCTTACATCAAACAAAAATGTTGATTGGGAATCTCCTGGCTTTTTGTCTGGATTTAAGATTCCAAATGCTACAAGTGAGGCTCTATGTTCGCCATCATAGATTCCCTCCATTGCTGCAAGCTTCATAGGTTGTTTTTGTGTTACCTGATATGCACTCTCATCACCACTAAAAAACAAAAACATTGAAGTGATAAATCCAAAACTTGCACCAATAACAAGACTCTTTTTTGCTACAATGAGATGTTTGCCTTTGAGCAAATACCATGCGCTTACACCCATTACAAATAATGCCGAAATCACATACCCACTCGCTACTGTGTGCAAAAATTTCGAAACTGCCACCGGCGAAAGTGCGACATCTATAAAACTTGCCATTTCATTGCGCGCTGTGTCGGGATTAAAAATTGTGCCTACAGGGTATTGCATCCACCCATTTGCCACAAGAATCCAAAAAGCACTTAAATTGCTCCCGATAGCTACAAGCCACGTAGATACAAGGTGGAATCTCTTTGAAACCCTATCCCAACCAAAAAACATCACTGCAAAAAATGTTGCTTCCAAGAAAAATGCCACAATCCCCTCAATCGCAAGAGGTGCACCAAAAATA
>NZ_FZPO01000062.1 GCF_900198655.1 Helicobacter equorum
CCTAATATTTATCTGCTTTATCGCAATATTGCTATCTTTGCCTTGCTGAATATTTTTTTTCTTATCTTTGTTTTTACGCCATTTGCCGTATACAGTTCGGATGTGAGTCAATTTGATCCGAGTAGAAGTGTTGCTACACTAGGTGGATTATTTGGCTTTTTTCTCTTGTTTAGTTTTTTAAGTGTTTATATCACGAGCTTTTTTTATCGCACAAGACTGCTTAAATTTGGCACATATGGTGTAAGTGTAATTTTATCTATAGGATTGGTTTATACATTTATTTTTAATTACAATATTGCTACGGGTGAAAGTTATTCTGAAATAGATAATTTTACTTTTAAAAATCCTCATGGTATACCGGTTCCTAAAGATTATTGGTATGATCTGGGTATATGTACAATCTTGTGTTTTTTAGTGTTGGTAATTTTCTTTAGACCTCGTTGGTTTTTGCGTATGTGGCAAATTCTGCTTATTACTCTTGTAATTATGTCAGGTTATTATATGGTGCTTATAAGTGACCGCATAAGTAATCATTTATCTTTATCACAAAATCAGGTTAGTGGTGAATTACCATCTTTTCATGCTGAATTAGGTTCTTTTAGCAAAAACCACCCTAATGTACTTATTTTGCTTTCTGATGGCTTTAGTGGTTCTCACTTAGAGATCATTCTTGAACAATTTCCTAACTTCAAAAATGATTTTGAGGGGTTTGTTTATTATCCAAATACGATTTCTGTGGATGGACATACTACAAGAACAGCACATACAATATTAACTGGCTTTAAAACAAGCCCCATAAATAATCGTGATAAAAATTTACAAGCTTATTCACAATATGCACATGATGAACTTATTAAGTTTTATAAAAAACTTAATAGTTTTAATTATGTTGTACATTCCTATAACATGCCACATATTGACGAAAAAGATTCAGATGAAAGTCTTAGAATCTATGCTGACCATGGTGTTGGGTATACACAATATTATATCAATCATACAGGCGTGAATGAATATATTCGTGCCATCAGATCACAAAACGTTCCAATTGGTGAAATGAGTTCTATTGGGCTTTTCTATTTTTCACCATATACATTGCGTTCACGACTTATATATAAGCAATTTATATTTGGTAATTATTCATGGATTTTTGGCGCCGATACACAGATTGGTACTTTCATAAATGCAGTCAAGCTTGCTTCGATCCTACCAAGTTTTGCACAAAATCTTGGTATAGTACATGAAACAGAGGATAATAAACCCATATTTAAGTATATACATACATATCATACGCATTATCCATTTGCACTAGAGGCAAATGAATGTAAACCGCAGATAAATCCATCAAGCATCCTACCCAATGAGTATGTACCATATATCAATAATCCAAATCATTATGACAATGAGGTGTGTGCGGTGCGAGAGTTTACTAAGATCCTTGATTTTTTAAAACAAAATCAAATATACGATAACACAATGATTGTTTTTGTAAGTGATCATAGCTATAATGATCTTATTGCACATAAAAGCTTAAGTGGATACTCGTTAGGGAATAATCCAAATCCATTATTGCTTATTAAACCTTTTAAGTCTCATACTCCATTTGAGATCGATATGCGTCTTGTGAGTAATGCTGATGTTTATGGAATCTTGTGCGATAAGCTGGGGCTTACTTGTGAAGTTACAAATGTTTTGGAACACTATCCTAAACATAGGAGCCTTGTTCATACATTAAATGTGCACTGGAGTGAAGAATCAAGAAATGCCAATAGTTTATTGTTTGAGAAAATATGGCGTATTGATGACAATGTATTAGATCCTAATAATTGGCATGAAATTACTCAAGAAATTAAATAATGTTCTTATTAGAATATGGTATATATAAGTTACAAAAGAGAATGCAAAGTGATGAAATATTTGTTTTTTGATATGTTTGTGTAGTGTGCTTGGTGCAGTGGATTATGCGACTTTGAGTGATTCTAAGATATATCAGAAATGGCTTAAAGATGTGCAAAGTTGGTGCATTAGCACCAACTTTGCAAGATACAAGACGTCAAGAGATCATTACTGAATCTCGTGAAGCGTTTATAAATAATAGCAAAGATTATAAGTGGCGCAAATCTTGAAAGTATCAAGCACAAATGCAATGTATTAATGCATAGTAAAGATTCTGATGCGCTAAGAGTTGTGAGAGTATCCGTATTGTTATAGAGCAGTATGGCGACAATAGATTGTAAGCTTGGTTTTGGAGTTTGTAGTAGTAAGGATAAAGCACAAACAATATACCACGCAAATAGCATATCTCTCTTATCTCCCAACACTTAGCGTATTATATAATCTTGGTTACAATGCCATTTTTGTATTTTCTCACTCTACTTTCAAGGGAAAACATGACAACATTTTCTAAAATTGGTTTTATTATGGCGACACTTGGTAGCTCCATTGGTTTGGGGCATATTTGGCGGTTTCCTACTATGGCTGGGCAAAATGGTGGTGCAGTATTTATTATGCTTTTTGTATTTATATCTGTGGTTATTGGTGTGTCTATGCTAGTGGCTGAAATGCTTATGGGTAATCGCACACACAAAAATGCACAAGATGCATTTTATGAACTTGATGAAACTAAACATAAGCGATGGCATTATGCTGGGCTTACTGTGATTGGCGGTCCTCTTATTCTTACATTTTATGGTGTAATTTTGGGTTGGGTATGTTATTACTTGGCATCTGTAAGTCTCCATCTCCCCTCAAATATGGCGGAGAGTAAAGTAGTTTTTGGCACACTTACACAGAATTTTTGGGCACAGATTCTAAGTTTTGGCGTGGTGATGGCGCTTACAGCGTATTTTGTTGCAAAAGGCATAAAGAGTGGCATCGAAAAACTTAACTTTATTCTTATGCCTTTATTGTTTGTCATTTTTATAGGTTTGTTGATATATGCGATAAGTATGGATAGCTTTGGAAAGAGTGTAAATTTTATGTTTGCTTCAGGTTTTGATTTTAAGAGCATACAAGATCATGGATTGATAGAATCTGGCAAACAGCTTTTTAGCTTTTTGTTTGATAAGATTACTCCGAGTGTGCTTGTAGATTCTATGGGGCAGGTATTTTTTTCCCTATCTCTTGGCGTTGGTATCGTGATTACCTATGCCGCCTTTACACAAAAAAATCAAAATCTCTTTTATGCTGCATTGTGGGTGCTCATCCCCGGTATTGTGATTTCCATCATTGCAGGTCTTACGATTTTTACCTTTGTGTTTGAATATGGTAGCGCAAGTGATGTAGGGGCTGGAACTGGATTGGTGTTTATTACTCTCCCTGTAATGTTTGAAAAAATGGGCACGGCAGGGATTATAATTTGTATGTTGTTTATGATAGGTTTGGGTTTTGCAGGTCTTTCTAGCACAATTTCGCTTCTTGAGCCATCTATCAAGTGGCTTGAGGATAAAACTGGTAAAAATAGAGTGTTTCTTTCATGGAGCTTGAGTGTGCTTATTTTTATTGTAGGAAGTATGTTGATACTCTCTCTTAATGAAAATCACAAGGAACTACAGATTGTAGGCAAGAGCTTGTTTGATTGGGCTGATTGGATTAGCGCTAATGTGATTATGACATTTGGAGGAATTGCTGCTTGTGTATTTGTGGGCTATGCGATCAAAAAAGAGCATTTGCGAGAATGGACAAAGGACTATTTTGGTCCCGTTATGTTTGAATTCTGGCTTTTTGCCATTAGGGTTTTAGCTCCGATTATGGTATTGGCAATTTTTGTGTATGAAGTTGTGAATTTTGTGTGGAAATTACATGCGTGATGCATTAGAAACTTATATTCTGGTTTCTAGTGTATGTGTTTTTAGTAGTTATTCTTTATTTTTCTGTTTTTTAGCGATTATAATTAGTTAGCTTTCCAAAGATTAATTATGCTTACTTCAAAATATTCTCGTGATTTCAATTGCATCTAGGCTGTATTAATGCAAATCCAATGCTTCTTGATCTCCTCTAGAGATGAGACTTGTATTTTTCCATACAAAGATGTGGGTTAAATGTTTGTGTGTGAGTGGGTATGATTGACTTCTTGAAAACAAGGAATCACTAGTTTGTGATTCCTTGTTTTCGTGATAAGACTATAAGTAGGGATCCTGTATCTGCATAGATCGTTGCTTTTTCATCGATACCGAGTGCTAAATCCTTAAGTTGATTCTCCCAAGGTTCTTTTGGAAAATGGCTTGCAAGAATCCATATAGTTTCACAGTTAGAAGTGTTTTGGAGAAGTTGTTGGAAGGATGCGAGATCAGAATCAAATACGGTATATGGGATTGTAAGATTGTCAAGTCGTGTATAATAGTCAAATGCTCGTTCAGATGCCTTATATACCAGCACACAACCTTTCGGATTTAATTGTGTCGCGATTTGTTCGATAAAAGTATGGGTTTGTTGTATGTGATGCGTATTAGCACTCATCACTCGTATGTGCCGATAGAGTGCAGGGAGTAAAAATATAACAATAAGACTTAGCGTGCTTACAACTCTGTATACTCTGATGTGTTTGATTCGTGCATAGATATCCCCCCCCCCTAAGGCACATATTAAAAAAAATATACTTGACATATAAAGCGAGAGCCTACCACCTATAATTCCATCATGTCCAAATGGGTAGATGTGCATTAGAGAAAGTCCTACATAGATACCAAGCATACTTAGAATAGTTACAAAAAGATCTTCTCGTATCTTGTATAGGGCATAGAGTCCTACACAAGAAAGAAACATATAAAAGGGTATTATAAAACCTCTAGCAAATGGTGTAAATCCAAGGTAGATGTCCAAAAGGGTATTTTTAATGTAGGCTGGATATTCCAAGGGATTGTATGGTAGAAAAAAAGGTGCCCAATACTCGTAAAATCCTCCAACAGCTTGATATCGTATATAAAAAA
>NZ_FZPO01000063.1 GCF_900198655.1 Helicobacter equorum
TATAGAATCTAGTGCATCGTGCAAATTGCTAGATTCTATACGATACGCATATGCTTCCTTTTTATACACCTTATCATAATAGTGCTCTAGCAGAATCTGAGCAACCATATATTTATCATCACGCATAAAAGCCTCTTTAGCCTCAAGCCAAAAATTCTTTTGCATAAAAGGTGCAATTTTTTGCATAGCATTGACAAAAAACTCCTCACTAATATGCTGATAATAGCCTAAGATTCTTTGTATGCGAAGTTCTATAGGTGTATGAAGATAGATTTTTGGCGCACTTTGATAAGCACTATAGAGGGCTTTTGGCACGATGAGATTTCCTAATTTTTTACTCTCGCCCTCCACAAGCACTTTTTTGCCCTCCAATTCCCCCAATCTCATAAACAGCATATTTTCAAACATTGCCACACTTGGTTGCGTACCATAAATCGCCCCAAAACTCGATCCACAATGCTTTGCTAAAGATTCTATGTCAAGTGCATACTCATACAAAGCAAGAAGCTCACTCTTACCACTACCAGTAGGACCTACAAGGGTAAAAAACTGCATATTTGGCGTGTGTGCAAGAGCTATAAGCACGGCATTTCTATATGCCTTGTATCCCCCTTGTAATCGAATAGTACGATAACCAATATTATGCAAAATTGTCTGCAAGGAAAGGCTGCGCATACCGGCTCTAGCGCAATAGATTCTAATAATATGCGCAGGAGTAAGACCTAAATTTGAGAGAAATGTTGGGAGAAAACTTGCGATATTTTGGCAAATAAGTCCAGATCCAAGGAGTTTTGCCTCAAATGGATTATGTTTATACAGCGTGCCTACCCTTGCGCGCTCCTCATCATCTAAAACCGCTAAGTTAATGGCATTTGGGATATGAGAGTGCGCAAACTCACTAGGACTACGCACATCAATAATGGTTGTTGCATAAGATGCAACGCTAGAGCTTTTGGTCTGTAAAAACTCTAGTGCATTGAGGGTTTGCATACTTTGTAGGATATTTTAAGAGTTATTTTATTTGAGACTTTTGGCATTTTCCTCACGTATTTTTTTGCGTTTGAGTGCTTCTTCATAACGCTTTATCTCAAGAGGGGTTTTTGGATCAAAATGTGGAATTGTTTTTTTTTCACCCGTTTTTGTATCGACAGCCACCATTGTAAAATAACAAGTATTGCAGTGTGTCACAAAATGGTTTTTGATATCTTCACTCACAACTTTAATCCCTACTTCACAACTTGTCTTTCCTACGTAGTTCACACTCGCAAGAAATGTGATTAACGATCCAATAGGAATGGGGTGCTTAAACATAAGATTATCTACGCTTAGTGTTACTACGCCGTGTCCACAATAACGCGTCGCACATGCATATGCCACCTGATCAAGAAGTTTCATCAATTCGCCACCATGCACCACACCGCTAAAATTCGCCATACTTGGACTTGCTAGAATACTCATTGTCAAACATCGCGTGTCAAAAACATCTTCCATACTTTCCACCTTTAATGTAATGTAGTCCCTATTATGCACCTAAGAAAGTTAATATATGAGTTTTTTGTAGCGCTTTTATGGCGCAATGATACGATTTATATCATTAAAGATTCCAAGTGCCATAATTCCCAAAAGTAATGTCAATCCCACAGCCACAATCCCATTTACGATACTAATATTCAATGATCTACGCATAATGGCTTGATACAATGTCAAAAGGATATGGCCGCCATCAAGTGGCGGAATAGGCAAGAGGTTGAATATTCCAAGATTGATAGAAATAAGCGCACTCAAAGTAAGAAAGACTATCATATTGCTCTGTGCGACTACAGACATCGTATGCGTGATCCCTACAATGCTACTGACATTTTGCACCCCAACAACACCGCTAAGAAGTTTTTGTAGAGACTGCATAACAAACCTTGAAGCATCTATAGTTTTTTCCCAAGCCTTTGTGATCGCTTGCAAACCTGTATAGCGAATAATTTGGGTTTGCTGTGTTGCACGAATCCCTATAGCGTTATGCTCTATAGCCTCACCGAATATATTGCGTGATTGCATACTATGTGGCTTGAGGATAATGTCCATATGCTCCAAATCACGCTGCACACTTAGAGTAATCTCTCCCTTAGAATCTTGCACCTTTTTTGACAACTCATCCCAAGTGTAAATCTCTACGCCATTGATAGCTAAGATTCTATCTCCGGATATCATTCTAGCTTCTTGTGCAGGAGTAGAATCTAGCACTTCCCCTACAATAGGTGGTACACTTTCAAACCCATGCAAGCACACATACAAATACAGCAAAAACCCCAACAAGATATTAAAAAATGAACCTGCAAGAAGTATAGCAATGCGTTGTATGGGCGATTTGGCAAGATATGAATCTATTGGTGCTAAAGTGCCATGCCTCATTGCTTGAAAATCCTCTGTGGAGTGTGAATGGATTACATCTTTGTTTGTAGATTCTATCTTGGGTTGAGTAGCTTGTGTAAATGTCTCTTGCTGCCCCTTTAGCTGGACATATCCGCCCAATGGTATGGCAGAAATTGCATATTGCGTACCCCTATATGTAAAAGTAAAAATTTTCTTACCAAATCCTATGCTAAAAACCTCAACCTTTACGCCACACAAACGTGCCACCAAAAAATGCCCAAACTCATGAAACAAGATAAAAAATGCAAGAATAATGCAAGAGAGGGTAAATCCCACGCGCTACGCCTTTAGGGTTTTATAGTAGTTTATTGTGTATTCTAATCCTGAATATAGTGTAAGAAATGTCGCAAGCCAAAGTAGTGCATCTCCTCCGGGAAAAAAATCCGCCAACAAAAAGGCGATTGCAGCAATTTGGGCACCCGTCTTGTATTTGCCGGCATTAGATGCTGCCACACTTTTACCACTACCTGCGGCAACCACACGCAATCCCGTGATGAAAAACTCTCTACTTAAGATTAAAAAAATAAGCCAAGGCGAGGCACGATGCAAAACCAAAAGCGCAATAAAGGCAGACAGAATAAGCATTTTATCAGCCAATGGATCAAAAACCTCGCCAAATAATGATTTGAGATGATATTCCCTTGCAATATACCCATCAAAAAAATCGGTCAAAGATGCGATACAAAACGTTAGTGCAGCAAAATAATTAATCCATGATGTATCCATATATGCAGGAAAAATCTTATCGCTCTCAAGCACGATAAAAAGGAGTAATATAGCAAGCAAAATCCGAGAAATACTTAAAATGTTAGGTATATGACGCAAAGAAAATCCTTGTATTTTTACCCTGCATTATAGCAAAAAAGTGTATTTTCATGCATTCATTTAAGTCAAAATTTAACATTTGCGTTATAGAATCTCGCTTTTATTTTTGCAGTGCGGAAGTGGCGAAACTGGCAGACGCACCAGACTTAGGATCTGGCGCCGCAAGGCATGGAGGTTCAAGTCCTCTCTTCCGCACCACTACTCCTAAAAATTAGTCTTTGTAACGCAAAATATTCTACTAGAACTAGGAATTTGTATTGCAAAAATACTCTACATCTAGAAGCTGTTTGCTTAAAGCTTAATTTCAAATACTTTTCTATACAATCCCACATTCTTTTAATTTCTCAAACTATAAGGCTTAACTCATGGCGGATTCTAAATTGCATACTATTTCAATTATTATTCCCTGCTACAACGAAAAACATACAATTGCACAAATCCTTTCGGTTGTACAAAATGTCAATATTCCCTACCATAAAGAAATTATTATCGTTAATGACTGCTCAACTGATGGCACAAAAGAAATTTTAGATTCTCTCTTAAATGAATTTGGGGGGGGGGTATACAGAACACTACAGAATCCACAACGCATAGCGACCAAAGTATAAATGCTTGGGTAAATTCTCTTACAAAATCTACTCTTTACATCCTTCACCATACAACAAATCAAGGGAAAGGTGCAGCTCTTCGAACAGGTATCGCACACGCTAGTGGGGATATTGTCATCATACAAGATGCGGATTTAGAGTATGACCCAAATGAATACCCAAAACTCCTTGCCCCATTTGAAAAAGGCGTAGCCGATGTTGTATTTGGATCACGCTTTGGAAATGGAGATTCACATCGCGTATTGTATTTTTGGCACAGAATGGGCAATGGGCTTCTTACACTTCTTTCAAATATGATGACAAATCTCAATCTTACTGATATGGAGACTTGCTACAAAGTTTTTAAACGAGAAATTATCCAAAGTATCACCATAGAGGAAAATCGCTTTGGCTTTGAACCAGAAATCACTGCAAAAATCGCAAAACTCAAAGGTATTAGAATCTATGAGGTAGGTATCTCATACTATGGACGCACATATGAGGAAGGTAAAAAAATTGGTGTAAAAGACGGATTTCGTGCGCTTTGGGCAATTGTGAAATATAGATTTAAGGCTTAACATAAAAGGGGGTATAAGTATGAATTGGCTTATTATAGATGTAAAAATTCTCCTGGTGCTTTGGTTGTGGATTCTCGCAGTATTTGGTTTTGGGGGATTAATTTATAGAGTCTATGGACGTCTTTTTGCGATAAATCTCTTACAAGGTGTCTTATGGCTTGAGCTTTTTGTCAGTTTTATATTTGGTGTGGCATTTTTAAGTTTTGTCGTGCAAGTGCTTAATTTCTTTATGCCACTTTATGCATTACTTTCTATGGCTTTTTTATTTGTTGGAATTGGACTTTTTGTATGGATCTATAGAAAATTATTGCTTCAATGGCAGATTATACTTAGTGGATTTTGTGCATTTTTTGTAGTTGGGTTTTTAAGCCTTTATCATGACTCGTATGGCGATAGTGTCAATTATCATATCCAAATTGTTACTTGGATTGAACAATCACCCGTAATCTTTGGGCTTGGTAATGTGCATGGGCGATTAGGATTTAATGGCATTATTTATAACTTCTATGCCCTAAGCGATGTAAGCCAAATATTCCCTAATTTACGAAGTTTTATCGGTAATGAAATAGTGTATTTTGGATTCTTTTTTAGTTTATTTTTAACATTATTTACAAACAATGTATCAAAAATATCCTTGTTTGTCTTGTGTTCTGGACTTGCCTTTCCTTTTGTCTTGTATTGGGATGAATTCAGAGGGCTTTATTGCGAAGGCATAGGAGCAGTGCTTGGAATACTAGTCTTTACACTCCTCCTACATGCCTTAGAAAACAAGAATGCACCACATAACCCAACCCATAGTTCTCACAAAGTAAATTCTAATAATGTAGCACATATACTTATTATAAGTTTTGTTGTTGCATTGTTTGCTTCTTTGGTAAAAATCGCCAATACTGGACTTTTGTGTGCTGTTATAATCTGTGCTTTATATCTTTATAGAAAGGAAATTTTTTCTAAAACTTTTATGAGATATGCTATATATCTTAGTATTTTCTCAATTATATATGCACTGCCTTGGGCACTCAAAGGCTATATGACATCAGGTATGATAGCCTACCCCGCTGCCATAGGCTATATACCATCTCTTGAATGGGCAGTAAGCGAACAACAACGTGCTAGTGAAGTATGTTGGATAATGAGCTGGGCTAGAGACCCAGGTGTTAATTGCAAGGAAGTGCTTGCAGATTATGCATGGCTCAAAAAATGGCTATTAATGGAAACACGATATTTTGGTTGGTATTTTAAATATTTTGTGTATGGGTATTGGACAGCATTAGGATTAAGTATAATGTTGCTTATCTTGCCCAAATCTTGGTATGTCATCAAAGCTTACAAAAATTTTCTCATCATTTTTGCAGGAATAATATGTGGTGTGATCTTTTGGTTTGTTAGTGGTCCTGACCCACGCTTTGGCATGGTGTATCTTATACCACTTTTTGGGATTATCCACACGCATAACCTCACACTAATACAAGCTCTAAAATCTAAATCTTTGCGTATCAGTGGGTGTATATTATTTGTATTAAGCTTCTTGCCATTGGGAAAACTTATGCACAATGTTTTAACATACTCACTTGTGTTTGTTGGTATAGCTCGCATCTTGAATTGGACACGATCTAAAGCCTTTTTTGTGATTCTTGCTTGTCTTCTTCTCGCAAGTGCCCATAATCTCTACAGAAAAGATCTTGTGGGACTCTTTGGTGGTAATTCTGCATTTAAAGACACACAAAAAATACAACCTATTTTTGTGCAAAAGAAATTAACGGACCTTGGAGTAGAAATTTATGTGCGGAGCGACACACTAAAAGAAGGTTTTGAAAGTGTATTTTATGAACCGTTGCCGACAACCCCATACCTCAATCCAAAAATACAGCTAAAGACCATAATAGGACGCAAAGCCTATATCAACACAAACAAGGAATAAATAATGAAAACAAATGGTATCAGCGTTCATAATATCACAGAGTCTTTTATGGATAAACTTTTACGAAAAATGCGCCTTACACGCGTGCTTCCTAGCATAAAACTTTTCAAAAATCCACGCCTACTTGATATTGGATGCGGTTTTGAAGCAAAACTTTTGCGAGCAATAGAAGACTATATTGCCAAAGGTGTGGGGATTGATTACAAAGCTCCAGAGATTCACACAGATAAGATACAAACTTTTTCCTATGTTTTTGAATCCAAACATGAACTTGGATTAGAGTCTTCCCAGACTATAATGGGGGGGGGGGGGGAGGCCTCGGAAAATATTGCACACCAACAACCAAATCAAGTCGATATATCCCTGCCTTTTGAAAGCGAAAGTTTTGAGATAATAACCATGCTTGCAGTTATTGAACACTTATCTAATCCTATTGCGATGCTTCGAGAAATTGAGCGTCTACTTGTCCCCAATGGTATTTTACTCCTGACAGCTCCAAGTCATGCTGCCAAACCTGTGCTTGAATTCCTCTCCTACAAACTTCACATTATCGATGAGCGAGAAATTAGGGATCATAAACGCTATTACAATAAACGTGATTTTATAGAATCCTTTGCACAAATGCCAAAACTTAGACTTATACAACATAATTACTTCCAGTGTGGCATGAATAATTTTATAAAAGCACAAAAATGCTAAACAAGAATTTCTTGTGGCACAATTATCCCTATGGCTATTACAATAGATAAAAGAAATTTCTATGTCCAAAAAATCTAACACAACGCACTTGCATAAATTTGTAAGGTATACCATAGTTGGAGCAAGTGCAGCTGTGATAAACCTCGTGGTTTTTGTGGTATGTGAAAAAATATTTACAATCTACTATCTCATCAGCACATTTATCGCCTTTATTTTTGCTACCTATTGGAACTTTATCATAGCACGCAGGTTTGTGTTTGTAAGTCATTTTACCTCTACCCTCAAAGAGAGTCTAATTATCTATCTTGTCAGTGCTATGGGAATATGTATAGATATAGGTGTAATGTATGTAGGTGTGGATGTGTGCAATCTAGATTCGTTGCTAACCAAAATCCTCGCTATAGGTATTGCGTTTGTCTTTAATTTTGGTCTACGAAATTTTGTTATTTACAAGGAGCAACTATGAGACAAGTTATATATTTAGGTTTTGTGTTAGAATTTTTTGCACTTATGCTATTTTATGGTTATGCCTACCCTATTGTGCCATTTTGGGGCGACGATTTTCAGTATATAAATATCTATCCTACATTAACATTATCTCTTACATCTGGTGAATGGATACCTTCTCGTCTATTGCCACAATACATTCAAGCAAGTATCGCGCATCTCGCAGTATATATGGTCATGCCACTTACGAACTTAGATTTTTTAGACTCAATAGCATCTGTCTCTGCTTTTGTGCTATCAAGTGCATTTGTTGGCTTTCATATTTTGCTCTATCTCTGTGTATTTATACTCACAACACATAAGATAAAATCATTACTCCTTTCAAGTATCTTTATCTTAGGCTGTGTGACATTAGCAAAATCCCACATGATGCCACTTTTGCTTCCAGCAGATCTCATGGCTGAAGGTATGGGTTATCTCTTAACTATGGTGTGTTTTTATACGCTTCCTTATCTCATAAATCTCAGTCTTGTTGTGGGTATTTTCATATTAATTTTACGAGGAAAAGACTTATCATCTACGCAAATAACAATAAGGGGGGGGGGCAATACTTATTATAGTATATTTAGCGATCTTTTCTATAGAAAGCGCGAGTGTTATACTTGCTAGTTATGCAGGGTGTATACTAGCATATCGCACTCTCCTATCCTACAAACATCATAAGAAACTTCTTATGGTCTTTAAAACATATACGCTCTTTGATCTATGTCTTATGTTAATTATTGTTTTATGGGCAGTTGCACTATGGAAAATGATGCACTCAGGTAGAGCTATGTATTGTGCAGATTTTGCAATCACTCGAGGCATTACATACTTTCACACAACCCTTAATAATATACGATCTGGATTTATCCAAATCTTTGGAATTACATGTATTCTTTCACTGCTAGGAATCTATCTCATCAAAGATTCGCGGTATCGCTTATTGCTTATAACACTTAATCTCTGGATTATCTGTCTTGTAATTTTTTATGTACTTACAACTTCTAAATGCGGAGCCAAATGGTATCTCATGAGTGGACTGCTTATGGCTATGCTAGTGTATATAGTCATATCTCTTAGTATTGTTACTACAAAATACAAAATAAGCTATATAATAGTTTCTCTACTATTTTTTATTGCGTGTTTTCAAACTCTACAACCATATCAAGAAAGACCAAGAAAGGCTTATAATTACTTTAAGGCATACTCGCAAAACTGGATAGAACAAGTTCAACAAGCCCAACAAAATGGTCAAACACATATTGATATTTATGTCCCGGATCATTTTGGTCATCATCACTGGAATAGTTGGTTTGCTCCACACTTTCCAAAAACATTGCAAACCTATGGAATCTTGCAAACAAATATCACGGTAACCTTTAAGCCTTTGTCATTACAATCTTCCCCACCTAAAGAATAAAAAATCATTGCTAAAGAATTAAAATCTATCACACTGACTTCAAAATCAAGCTCAATACTTCATATAGCACAGAAAATAGTAAGATTCTCGCACTTATTGATGATTATAAGGTGTGCATAAAAGCCGTAGTAAAAACCATACATAAAAAGTCAAAAGTGCTTAAACAGATATCAACGAAAGTAATGAGTAATCATAGAAAATAAAGAAAATGTAGAAAATCTGCTTTCACGCCAATGATGCAAACACCAGGACTGATACTTTTGAAAATATCTCTAAATAAAAGTTTTGAAACTACCCAAAAACTTATCAATCATAGCGATGTGATGAGCAAAGATCCCACAATCATCAATGAATATATAAAAAAATTCTAGATTTTGCCAAACATAATCTCACAACTTCTCAAAATGTGCATGGCATATCTTATTATCAAAAATAATTTTGGGGAACTCAAAAAGAGTGTAGAAAACCTCGCATAAACGAGCTTAAGCTTATATGTGCTACAATTCCGCTTTTTAGAATCTAAATCCCTAAAGGAAGTGTATGCACGTAACGATTGTTGGTAGTGGCTATGTAGGACTTGTAGCTGGGGCATGTTTTGCCCAAATGGGTAATGATGTCATCTGCCTTGATGTAGATTCTACAAAAATTACAAATCTCCAAAAAGGTATTATTCCAATCTATGAACCGGGATTAGAATCCATGGTGCTAGAAAATCACAAAAAAGGCACTCTACGCTTTAGACC
>NZ_FZPO01000064.1 GCF_900198655.1 Helicobacter equorum
GATGAGCATTTTGAAATCAAAAATATTAATGATGAGAAATTCAGATTCCTTCCCCTTGATACGAAATATTTGAGCGAAGAGAATTATTATAAGCTTTTGGGTGCATTTGATAATTTGGATGAGATTTTACATGGAGAGCTAATCAAAAGTGATAATTTTCAAGCCCTTAATTCTCTCATGCCAAAATATCAAGACAAGATTGATTTAATCTATATTGATCCGCCATTTAATACCGGAAGCGATTTTGAATACAAAGATAGATTTCAAGATAGCACTTGGCTTTCTTTAATGCATAATCGCTTAGAGCTAGCAAAAGAATTTTTAAGTGATAGGGGAAGTTTTTATTTGCATTTAGATTACAATGCAAATTATCTTGGTAGAGAGCTTTTAAATGAAATATTTGGGGAAGAAAATTTTATTAATGAGATAATTTGGAATTATAGGGGAACTACCAATACAAATATGAAATTTGCGCCAAAGCATGATACTATATACTCATATGGATGTGAAAATCATATTTTTAACTTTGATGATGTTAGAATTCCCTATGAATGAGAATGGGAAATATTATATGATGTGGAAAAGAGATCAGCCTTATTACCCGCCTCAAAAATTTGAAAATAATAAATGGATGTTGTTAGGAAAGTCGGAATATGATGTGTGGAATGATATTCCATCTATGGCAACTGCTCACGGAGCAGAATTTTTAAATTTTTCAACACAAAAGCAAGAAAAATTACTACAAAGAATCATCAAAGCAAGTAGCAATGAAGATTCCATAGTTTTTGATTATCATTTAGGCAGTGGCACGACCTTAGCCACTGCTCATAAATTAGGGCGTAAATGGCTTGGCGTAGAAATGGGAGAGCATGTTTATCAAGTGATAATTCCACGAATGAAAAAGGTTATCGGCGGTTTTGCAAGTGGGATTAGCAAAGAAGTAGAGTTTAAAGGTGGTGGTGCTTTTAGATACTATGAGCTTGAAAGCTATGAAGAATCCCTAGAGCAATGTGAATATGTGCTAGATAAAGATTCTTTGATTGATTATAGAAAATCACGCAAACTTATCAAAGGGCTTAAAAAAGGTGAGAAAATCTGCCTTGATATGAGCAAATACAATAAAAGCTTTGATATTTTTACTACAATGTCAAATCTCTTGGGGCTTAAAATTAAAAGTATTTTTCTTGATGAAAATGGCATACAATCTTGCAAATTTGAAAATGATGACATTGTAAATCTAGAAAATATCGACTTAATCAAATACCCAAAACTAAGAAATCTAATCTGGTGGGAGAAATAGATGAGTGGAACTAGTTTAACATTTACCGAATGTGAATTAATTGTAAATCAAAATAGGCATCCAAGGCTTAGTGATTTTGAAAATAAACAAAAACATATATATGATGTTGATGATAAATGTTGTATAGTTAATTGTGAAATTATTCAGGATAGATTCTTTTGGATATATATAAAATATGGCAAAGCTAAGCCATATGCAGATGAAGTTATAAATACGGAAACCAAAGAAGTTTTTTCAAATAAAAGAGATATAAAAGAAGCTGAATTAAGAAATCAAATTTTCTGTATGTATGATTATAAACATGTTACATTTTATATATCAAATATATTGCAGAAAAAATTTGTGCAAGAATTTTTACAAAAAACTTTTAATATTGAATTTAATATTAAAAATTATTATATTAATCCCAATGAATTTGTAAAAGAAATTACATCAATTAATGAGATTACTTTTTGGGCTGATAATAATTTATTTAGTGGGGATATTTTTAATGCAGTGAGAGATGTTTGTGGAGAAGGAGAGTATGATAAATTTTATTTCAAATTTGAAACTAAAAATAATAGTATTTTCAACAGAAATAAAATTTTAGAATTTTTAGAACTAATGAAAGACAAAAGAGCAAATCAAGAAATAACTAAATTAAAATGTGTAGGTAAAGATGATAGTGGATTTGAGAAGATTTTTAATTTTGAAACATATTTGAATAAAAAGCCAATTTATGCTTCAAAAGATGAAAATGCAATGTATAACCCAGAAGATATTAAAAATGCTCTATTGGATGAATTAAATGCTTAAGATAATGCGTGGAATATACAAAGAAGACAAGACATTAGTTATTGTTGTTTTTGTTATATTTTTTATTATTTCTTTAGGATTTTCCTATTTTCTGTTATGTTTTTTAAATCTTAAAGACTTTTCGGAGTTTATAAAAAATTTTACTACAAATGTAATAACTTTCATTTCTATAGCTTTTGGTTTTTACTTGACAAGTTTATCAATTATTTTTTCATCAAAGTATATAGGCATGTTAAACATTACAGATGAAAGAAAACCTGATCAAAAACAAATACATACCTTGAGAGAATATTTTAAATTAGCTATTTATTGTGCATTAACTACCATTATTGCAAGTTTTATAGCACTGGTATGTATTTTTTTTAGTGAAAAAAATACTATAGCTATCGTATTTGCTTTGCTCGCAGCCATTTTTGCCGAAAACTTTATTTTTATATATTTGTTACTTAAAATTTTTATGAATGCTCTAATAATACAAGCAAGAAAAGATAGCTAATGCAAAATAACATCATCCTCTACGCCACGCAAGATAAAAAGATTAGAGTCGAGCTTTATGAGCTTGGTGATAGTGTGTATTTAAACCAAGAAAGTTTAGCAAAGCTTTTTCTAAAGAAGCCTTGCTTTGACACCTCAAAGCAAAACATAAGTTTGCATATAAAAAATATCCTTGAAGAAGGGGAGTTGCAAGAAATTTCAGTTGTAAAGGAATACTTGACAACTGCAAGTGATAACAAACAATATAATATAAATTTTATCCTAGAAGATGAAAAGAATCTGGAAGAAACCTATAAAGTCCTAAAGGAAAGGTAATGGCAAAGGCAAAGCAAACAGCAGACATCAAACAACATTTGCTCTTAAGTGAAATATGCAATGATAAGAGAATGCAACATAAAGGGATATATGAACGCTATGATTTACAAAGCTTTAGCGCAGATATGAGTTTGCAAGATTATCAAATCGCGAGTGTGCAAAATGCACTGATTGCACTTGATTGTTATATGTGCTACAAAGATTCTGAATATAGACAAAATAGAGGGGCAAAGCTTTATAGAATCTATCAAGAAAAATATAAAGATTTTAGACTAAAAGAATCAGAAATTAATCGTGCATCTTTTTGGATGGCAACAGGTAGTGGCAAGACTATCGTGATGATAAAACTCCTCTCACTTTTGGGTAAAGCTATGCGAGAAAGAAGTATTCCAAATAAGCCTATCATGCTTTTAGCTCCAAATGATACGATTTTAAAACAATTTAAACACAATATCACAAAATACAATAATTACAATGGAGATTCTCTAAGTGTGAGGGAGCTAAAAGAATATGAGAGTGCGGATAATACGAGTTTATTGAAAGAAACGATTGTATTTATTGCTAGAAGTGATTTGTTAAATTGCAAAGAAAATGTGGGAAAAGATAAAAATGCAAAAAGACTGGATTACAAAAATTATTGCAATGATTGTGGCTGGTATATTTTGCTTGATGAAGCACACAAAGGGGATAGCAAGGATTCTATAAGAAAATCCTATATCAATGAACTAGCTTGTGGAGACAAACAAAAAGACTATGAAGGATTTTCTAAGGGATTTATTTTTAATTTTTCTGCAACTTTTAGTGATGAGATTGATTTTTTAACTTGTGCATTTAACTACAATCTAGAAAAGTTTAATCGTGATGGTTATGGCAAAAATATCGCCCTGCTAGATTCTAATCTCAAATCTTTTGGCAACGAAAATGGTGAAAATGAGAGAATAACAAGAATCATAGAAGGATTTATACTTTTTAGTGCCATTAAACAGAGCAAAGAAAAACTATTAGAAAAAGCCACAAGTCTTGGTGTCGCGGATATAAAATACCACAACCCCCTAATCATTGCCGTATCAGATAAAGTAAACACAAAAGATGCAGGAATAAAGCTCTATTTTGAAGCTATATTGCAAATACTCAAAGAAGATAGAGATATACAAGAAATCGCAAACAATCTCTATGAGAAACTACAATATCAAGAACTCTATTTTACAAAAAATACTTTAAGTGATGAATTTAAAGAATGCGTAAAAAATATAGATTCTAAAAATGTGAGAAAATATATCTTTCATGCAAGTAAGCCTTCAAGTTTAGAGTGCCTTAGGGCAAATGACAAAGAACTAGCCTTTAAGAGCAAAAATGCAGATGAACCCTTTATGCTCTTAAATATTGGTGAAACCAAAAAGTGGGAAAAAGAGCATTTATTAGAGCTTGGTGTAGAGAGCTTTAAAGATTTACAAAAGAGTTACTTTAAGGATATTAACAGCACAGATTCAAGTATTAATATTATGCTTGGAAGCAAAGTCTTTAGCGAAGGTTGGGATAGCAATCGTGTGAATCTCATCTATTTTATTAACATTGGTAGCAAAAATGCCAACAAATATGTTTTACAAACTATAGGCAGAGGCGTAAGAATTGAGCCTTTTGCTCATGTGCGAATAAGAATGCAATATAGCCAATTGGAATACGCAACAAAAGAGGCTTTGTCTCCTTTATCTTGTGGTATAGAAACCTTATTTATTTTAGCAAGTGATACTGAAGCGATTAAATTTATTTTAGGAAAAATTGAAAGCTTTATCACTCAATATCCTATAAAAGGCTTTAAAAAGACAAATATCTTAAGCCCACTCCCTACACCAAAATACAAAGAAACACAATCTAAAGATAAAAACTACAGGATCGACAAAACAGAAGCAACACATCTAAGAGCATATATAGAAAGTTTTGATGAAGATGTTTTGGTGCTTAGTAAATGTGTCATTCATAAAGAATGTAGCTATGAAACATTGCAAGAAATACAAAAATTTTTGCACAACAACAGCACAAGGATTCAATCTAGTAATGGGGATATGCAAAAATTTGATAAAAACACAACAATTAGTCGCATTGATAGAATCTTGCATGCAACAAACAGAGAATTACAAGAATTTGTAGATTTGAGTGATGAAATCAATCATTATCAAAAATTTCAAACGACTTTGGGGCAAGACTTCGCAAATGAGATAAGTGAGATTATAAAAAATATACTTAATACAAAGAGTGAGAAAGAATTAAAAGCTGATTTTGAAAGTGGAAAAATAAATATAGATGAATTTGCAAAAAACCTAAAAAACAATGCAAAAAAATGTAATATTAAAGACTACGCAATCAGTGCAGAGCTAAAAGAGCATTATTATAATCCATTAATTGTCTCTAATAAAGATGATAAAAATACAGAAATCAATTTTGCTATTAGCCAAAAGAGTGAAAGGGAATTTTTAAAAGATTTAGAGGATTTTTTGCAAACAGATTCAAAAAGACTAGATAAATATGAGTGGTGCTTTAGCAAGATTGTAGAGAATATAGATGATATTTATATCCCATATTTTGATAGTCAGGCACAAAGCAATCGGAAATTCTATCCGGATTTTATTTTTTGGTTTAGAGATAAAGCGACACAAGAATACAAGATTGTTTTTATAGATCCAAAAGGGCTTAGTCGAGAAACAAACCCAATAGATAAAATCAAAGGCTTTGAATCTGTGTATGTTAATCAAAAATTCTCTTATAAAAATAAGGAAATTAAAGTATATCTATACTACTACAATAAAACGAATTCTGAATTTAGAGACTATGAAAGTTATAAGAAGCCTAGTATTGAAGATATAATGAAAGAAATTTGTGAATAGAATAAGAATAATGCTGATTTATTGATTCTGTATTTGTATAAAACAAAAATTAAAAAACAAAAGGACTTCATAATGTTGCGAGTTATATCAAAGCAATTTAGTATTTTATTAGTTTTTTTTGATTGCATTATCTATCAATGTCTTTGCTAAAGATGTTTATATTATCCACGGCTATAAAAGCACTAGCAATTATGGGTGGTTTAATGCTGTCGCACAAAAACTAAGCAAAAATGGCAAAAAATCCAATATCAGATTATGAAATTGGCATTATTAAAGCATTAATTAATTTAAAATATGAAAATCAAGATATCTTGGCTTATATAAATCGGTATAGAGAAGCAAACAAACTTAAGCATATCAATTCAGGGAGGATTTACGATAATTAAAAAGTGCCAATAGCCCTAAATCATTCTTTATTTAGGGTATGCAATCAAAAGCCATAAATGCGATATTATCATTTAAGAGTGGAGTTTTTGTAAATGTAGATTTATCCTAGAATCTCACCAAAAAGGAAGCGATAAAATGGCAATTTCTATTTTGCAAATAGAGGTTTATTCTAGAATCTTATTGTATTTCAAATCCTAAAAGAGCTATATAAAGATTAAATAACTCCCTTTTAGAATGCCCTTATCAAGATTCAAGAATATGTTTATTGATAAAGCTATAAATAAAGCCATTATAAAAATAAATTTTGCTTTTGCCACAATAGGAACAATCAATCTAATGCCTAAAAAAATTGAAGAGAAACTTTATTTTAAATAATATTTCAAAATTTATTTTAAATGATAAAAGTATCAAACCTCATTTTTAGAGCTATTACCACAAATGGTTGGTATTGCAAATACAAAGAGATTCACACAAACCAAAATTTTCAAATACTTCACTTTTAAAAACCTCTCAATCCCCTTGCTAAACTTTTTATTCAAGAAAAAATAGAATCTAAAATCATCCAAAGTCTAACTTTTATAACAAAAGCAAAAAGCTATGAAAGAAAATCAAAGTAAATATGGACATCATAGTGCAACTCCCACGAAAGGTTATGGAACAGGCGGACTTTTAAAAGACAAGAAAAATATGTTTTCACTTACTTAGAATGCACCCATAGAAGCTTTTATAGAATCTAATGGACTTTTTTTAAGGATGTGGGCATAGATGGTGTATATTTTCATTTACACAAGGTATACGAGTTTATGGGAATGAGTGCGTTGCCGACTTTTATCTGTAATGATGTGATGAAAAATTCACAAGTAGAGCGATATATCAAAGATTATGAGGCATATTTAAAGAAAGTGTTTGGATAGTATTTGTACAATCCATAAATGCTATATACTTAATCCATAATATGTTGTACTAAAATAAAGATATCAATTTAGGAAACATATAACAAAAGTAAAGTTTAGATAAGAAAAAAAATGAAAAGTTATACTATTTTAATATTTCTTTGTATATGTTTTGGTAGTGTTTTTGCTGCACCATCGCAAGAGATTCTACCGCTAACACAAGAATCGAAGGATTTTTTTTCGATAGAAACTACACGTATGCAAAATGCAGAGGGGAGATTCTATAATATTTATGTTGCTATTCCAAAGCACAAAGCAGATAAAAAGAGTGTATTTTATACACTAGATGGCAATGCGTTTTTCCCTTTGCTACTCAATGAAATAGCTACAAAAGAATCTGCTAAGCCCCTCAAATCACTGCCTATTATCGTAGCAATAGGACACGATAGCCCATTAGCCTATGATAGAGCATTACGCACTTATGACTATACGCCTTTGCTTACTGAAGATTTACAAGATTCTTTTAGCGGTGGAGGTGGAATTAATATATTTTTACATTTTATTACACAAGAAGTGCAGCCCTTTATCCATAAGCGATTTGGAGTGCCTCATAAGGAGCTGCTTTTTGGGCATTCTTTTGGCGGACTTTTTGTTTTATATACACTTTTATCTGAGCCACAGAGTTTTACACACTATGTTTGTGCTTCACCATCACTTTGGTGGGGAGAAGGAAAATTTCTATCTTTACCTTTGAGGCTAAGGAATAATCCAGATTCTATTATCTTCACACTTGGTAGCTTGGAGAGAGATAGCAAGAGGAAGCAAAGCATAAAACTTGAAGAGATAATACAAGATTTGCAAATAAATGCACCCAACTCTAAAAGCATCGTATTTATCGAGTTAGATGGGCAAAGTCACGGTAGCTCTATCCCTTATGCCTTGCAAATAGGATTGGAAATATTTATGAAGTAAGGATTTGTATTTGTAAAGATTGCGATGTCTTGATGACTTTAGGGATATGGATTTAGATTGTCTTTCAATCTTGGAAGATTCAAAGGGAGGATCAATGTAGCAATCGCACGTTTGAGCAGTATTCAGATTTCTAACGAGTATTGTAAATCGCACAAAATTGCGTATAGATAGCATATTTGCAAATCTTTAATCAAAATCATATCCACAATAACTTCCTTAGCACGGATTTTAGGTTTGATTTTAATAATGCCAACATATCTTGCATAGCTAAATAGCCACATTTTATTTGAGATTCTCAAGTATTGATACCACACCATCAAAAAACACAGCACATTAATTATAATATTTTGTAAAATATGCTTCACAATCAACTTGTAGATTTTATGAGAAAATATAATTCATAAAAATTTTTGTGCTACCCTAATTTAGATTCTTAAAAGATAAGTTTCCAAAGATATTTTTTGAAAATACCTTTTGCCCCAAATTCTTAAGCTTTAGCAATTTTAGGCAACATTAGAGAAAGGCAGGCTATGAAAGAGCGATATTTTAGTAACAAGTTTTTAAGTTATTTTTATAGCAATGATCCAAAGACACATTTTGATCACAAAAGAAACTTCTCACACATGATATATATGCAAGAATCTATCCTATCGATATTTATAGAATCCACAAGCAGTGTGCAAGGATAAAATGGAGTTGATATATACGAGAGTGATAACGTGTGTCTGCAAAACTTTCAAAAACCACTTGTAGTAAAAATAATGATACAGAGGGATTTTATCTTGTGTGTGAATGGGGTGAATCTCTCTACAAAGCCGAATTTGGCGACAAAAGAGAACTTATTACAACCAAACAAGGCACTTTGGAATTACTTAGTAGTGCAGAGTTAAACTCATTTGATAAGGCACTAAATTTGAGTCTACAAAGTGGAAAAACACTAGATAAACCTATAAAGGTAATTTTTGAAACAAACTTTATCAATGTGAGGATTGCTTGTGTATCTTGTAGCCTGTGATGAAAAAGCGCTAGAATTTTTACGCAATACACAAAATGAATATATTTTTATCGATGACTTTGAAGATTTAAGCTTAGAATATTTTTTAAATCTTGATTCTAGCCTAAATGATAGACTTAGAGTGGTTATTAAGAACACTTGATGTTTCTTGATACAAGATAAGTGAAGTAATGTCATAACAAGAAAAAATTGTGATCTAGGATAAGCTTATGACGTATATTTGATGAAATCTAGTATTTTGCATATATAAAAAAGAAAATTTGGCGTGTTTAGTTGTAAGACATTAAAGATACTATAATACAATCTTTAGCAACGATCTTTCATTTGGAATCACATTCAAGGAGTGTATCTGTGAAAAAATATTACTTTATACTTAGTGTATGCTTATTGTGTGTAGCAAAAGTAAATGCGAATACCCAAAACAAGC
>NZ_FZPO01000095.1 GCF_900198655.1 Helicobacter equorum
TTTTTTCTTATGAGATTGCAGAATCTCTCCTAATTTGCGTGGGATAAAACCAAGTTTTTCGCAACTAACATTGATACAAAAATCATTGCCACTTTCTTTGGAGTGTAAATGTCCGTGTATATTAAGGGAGCATTGTGCGAGTTTGTAGGTTTCATCTAAAATATCACGCGCTTTTGTGAATCTATCATGCACCTTTCTGTTAAAAACAGGGAAATGTGAAAACATAATCCGCTCATCTTCTATGTCGCATACAATGGCATTGAGATAGAGATTTTTTAGGGATTCTTTACCAAATTTTTGTTTGAGATGATCTTTGATGAGGCGACTTTGGGGAATCTGTAGGCGTAGTTTTTTGCACACACTCCAGGATTTAAGGTTTTGCACATATTCATATTTGCCAATATCATTGTTACCTACAATAAGAAGTTTTGTGCCATTAAGTTTTTTTAGTATCTTATAGCCATTGCCAAAATATAAATCTCCCAAATGCCAGATTCTATCTTTTGGACTTAGGGTTTTATTCCACATCACTATACTAAAGGTATCAAAATTATCAAATCCGTGTGAAAGTGCAGTTTTAAGTCGTATAGGCTCTTTGAGTAATGCCCCTTGGTGTCCAAAATGTGAATCTGAAATCAAAAAGGTATCTTTTGAAATAAAATATGACACGCACACCCTTATGGAATCGAGGATAAATTTGGGTGGGATTGTATACTAAATTGGCTAAAACCTTACTAAGATTCTAGCCTGTAGTGTAAGGTGTGCTAGTATGTATAGCTATGATAGTGTTACGCACAAGATAATCGCAAGGGTTAGGCATAGGTTTTTAGATTTGTTAGTGATTATAATCTTTGAGAATATTTTATGTAGAATATGAACCCTAAAAACCTAAAAATTAAGGAGTTTATGTATGCAAAAATTAGAAATAGGTATGAAGGCGCCAATTTTTCGCACACTAGA
>NZ_FZPO01000070.1 GCF_900198655.1 Helicobacter equorum
ATCAAGCACTTGTAGCGGATTTTCTCACACAACTTATGGGGAGACCATATGGCTGGGGGGGTATGTATGAAGAGCGAGATTGTTCAGCATTAGTGCGAGATATTTTTGCACATAATGGTATTTTTTTGCCACGAAATTCTAAGGCACAGGTTTTTTATGGAAAAAACAGCGTAGATTTAAGTAAAATGTCATCCGCAGATAAGGAAGCCTATATTATCGCCAACGTTTGGGGGAGTGATAATCCTACCTAAGTTTTTAGAATCTAAGCTAGGGTTTGTTCATGCTTGGGAGACTTATGGTGTGGGGATTAGGTTTGGGGAGTGGCTTGGTACTTCTACTATAGATACGTTATTAATAATTTTAGGAATTCTTTTTGGATTTGTGATATGTCTGCTCTCTAAAAATACTTTGGAACTTTTTAAATCTATATCTAATACAAATACTATATTGAGTGCTATAGCTTTGGGATTTTCTCTCATTGTGCTTGTAACCACTGGTTATCAAGCACCATTTTTATATTTTAATTTTTAGGAATATCTCAATGAAGCATATTAAAATATTTTTACTTACAACCCTTACAACTATTTGTGCATATACCATCATTATTTTGAATAATACTCTATTTGCTCAAATACCAAAATTTCAAAATTCTGAAATATGGCTAGATAATCTCTATCTTGTCAAAAATTTTATCAACAATCAATCTACACACAAACAAAGGTTGCTCTTTATAGGTGGTTCTAACATACTTTTTGGTTTCAATGGCGCTCTTATAGATTCGCAGACATCTTTTAAACCTATTAACTACGGAACACATGCGGGACTCCCTCTTAATTTTCATATAGATACAATCATCAAAAATGCCAAACAAGGTGATATAATTTTTTTGCCTATAGAATTTGGTTATTACACACGTATTGAACCCACCGATGATTATTGGTATATCCAAAATATGCTCACTTGGAATACAAGTTATACAAAATACATTGATACAAAACACATAGTTTTAGCTTATCTTCGAAATGAGCCAATTATGACATTAAAAACACTTTTGAAGTCTTACTTTTATACTTTTGAGACATCTCAAGATCCCATAACAACCATGCAAATAATTTGGCAAAATCCACAGAAGTTTATAGGCTACAATTATCAATCATTAAGCTTATATGGTGATTTTTGTACACAACAAGGAATTGTGTCTATGTTAAATAGTGAATATCTAGATTCTAATCTTACACTTTCACCTTTCTTTCTCTCTGAATACAATCGTTTATTAGAATTTGCTACATCAAAAAATATCAAAATCTTTCTTACCTATCCTGTTACCTTGGAAAATCCATACTTTAGTCTCAATGATCCACAAACCTTTGCGAAAATTGAGAATCTCAAAGCGAAGTTAAAAAAACACAACATAGAAATTTATGGAGACTTTAGAGACTTTCATTTTGAAAGACAATATTTCTTTGATACGCCATACCATCTAAATCAAGAGGGAGCGATTTTGCGCACACAGGCTTTTATCAAGCTACTAGAACATATGCAACAAGAAGGCTTGATACCTTAGATTCTTACAAAAAATCTAAATTTTATAAGCATGAAGCATGGTTTGTAAATCCAATGCTTTTTGCTCCAAAGCAAAATACTGCTCTAATTTCACATCTAAATCGGCTTTTAGATTCTCTAATTGATTTGCTAAGGCTGTAATTCCTATAGTTTGGTATTTATCTGGATTTGTTAGATCAGATTCTAAGAGTGCAATATGCCTTTCAAGCTCTTCTATTTCTTGAGGCAGTGAATCTAGTGCAAGTTTTGCTTTATAGCTAAGCTTTAGTGGTGTTTTTGGTTTTTGTGTTTTTAGCTTATCTTGCTCTATGCTTTTATCTAAAGATTCTAATTC
>NZ_FZPO01000074.1 GCF_900198655.1 Helicobacter equorum
AGATTCTATATTGATGTCGGCATTAAAAAGTTCGTAAGTTTTTCTAGATTTTGGGCTTAGCGTTTCTAGGAAGCCTTTGACAGAATAGGGTGGATTGGCGATGAGTACATCAAAGCTGTGTGATTGAATCTGTGGTTTTGGCTTTTGGCCTTCCAAAACTCTTGTGTTGGCTAATTCAAAGCTTGAGAGGGCATCGGCGTATAAGATATTGATTTCATTTTGTCCATACATTGCACTTGAAACTTTGGAAACTTTGCTTAGGCGATATTCTTTTTCAATGCCATAGATATTTTTGTAATGCTCTTTTAAATCTTGTGTATTGATGTAGCGTTTGAGTTCGTTGGCATAAGTGTTTAGAAAATGTCCTGCACCACACGCATAGTCAATGACTTTTAGAGGTTTTGTGCTTAGCATAGAATCTAAGGGGAGAGAATACACGATAAATTCGCAAATTTGCATAGGGGTGAAAAACTGCCCCTCATCTTGCTTCATACCCTTTTGTAAAAACAGCTCAAAGAGATTGCCTAAAAATTGATTGGTAGAATTTTGTGTGAGTTTGTAGGGTGCAAAAAGCTCAACGATTTCTTTTAAAACAAGGGCATTTTTTAAAAATAATTCTTTGTAATATTAACATGATCTCTTGACAGCGTTATGACAAAAAAGTGAAATTTTTAGAATCATTGAGAGATTGTTAAAGGCGAGTAAGGCAAGAAGTCAATATTAGAATCTTTACACAAGATTTTATAAAGATTCTGACTATACAAAACAAAGATTACAAAGATTTATAAACTCCAAGTTTCTAGGATAAATTCCACTAGCTTTTTGTGGCGATCATTAATAGAATCTTCTCCCATATTTTGCCATTGGCAAACTCTTTTATTTCTCTATGTTGTGCCATAGGGGATTTTTCATAGCTTTGTAGCTTATCTGTAAATGGATTATTACCAACAGAGACATTATGAGAGTCGGCAATCAGCATAAGATTCCCTATGCGATTCAAATAAGATTTCATAAACTTTTCATTATATTTACAATAACCACTTGCGACTTTTTCGCCATTTTCTGTTTGTGGGGCGATATGCTCTATCGGCGGATTCTTACCATCTTGTGGCTTTTTGATTTCATCTAATGTAAATTTGTAGCCTTTAGTTTTTGCAGTTTTGCTTCGCAGTGCATTTTCATAACGCATAAAAATATAGCGAGCAATTTCATTTAAAGTGTGTTTTTCAGGCTCAAGTGCTTTTATTATATTATCGTCATTCCAATACCACTCATTATCGCATACATACTTGATGCCAGATTCAAGATTTTCTACACTATCAAAGTTTTTCAAAGCACTATTTAGTTTGTCCCTTATCTTTGCTCTAGTGCTCACAAGCTTATCTCTAAAAGCAATCACTTCAAGGGCTTTAAATACTCTCTCCAACTTCTCTTCATCATCTCTAAAAAGCCGATACGCCTTAATCACAAAGGGATAGGTGGCTGCCACATTTAAATGGAGCAAATATTCTTTATAATCGCTTTTTGATTTCATAAAGGTTTTGAAATCAAAAAAGGCATCTTTAAGGCTTTTTACATACTTATCAATCCAAGCAAGTTTCTCTTCACTATCCTTTATATCTTTTAGTTCTTTTTTGTAGTTTAAACTATTGTCATCTTCTCTGTAAGCAAAGCCAAATTTTGAAGTTGCGATATTAAAATATCCCAAAATAGCATCTTCATTCAGTTGCTTTATATCATTCACAACATCATTCACAACACGATAAATTTCTTTAAAAACACTTGTCATTTCATCGAGTTTAGTTTCAGCAGAATCTTTATCACTATAAGTGTAGATTTGATAGGCAAGATAGCTTTTTAGCTTTTCCATATTTGTTAAATCTTTGCCGCGATTATTTTGTAGCTCAAACATTAACACAGAATCTTTTTTGTTGCTAAATTCAAGCTTTATTATTTGTGCTTTTTGCATAGCTTCAAATATTTTTTGAAGTTGGGCTAATTCTTTGCTTTTCAATGCTTTTGTGAAAAACTTTTTTGCTTCTAAAATGCGTTTTTGTGATGGCGTTTGTGGCTTGTGTTTATTATCACTATTGGCAATAATCACATCATAAAAATAATCCCTATCATATTCTAGGGCATTTAACTTGGCATTTAACTTCGGGGCTTTTTTCGATTCTCCAAATAGTCTTGTTTAATATAGTCTAACTGCTCTTTATCATAGCCTTTAGAATCTAGCACATTGACTAAGCAACGCACAAAAATAATAATGGTGGTAAGCCGTTGCTGTCCATCAATAATATCAAGTCTATTATTGCCGTCTTTTTCTAATAGCACATTGCCAAAAAAGTAATGATTTTCACCCTTTGTAGCTTCTTCCAAGTCTTCTAAAAATGTCTTCCACTGCGGCTCTTCCCAAGAATATGCCCTTTGATATACAGGAATACAAAATTGCTTATCTCCTTCAAAAAACTCTCTGAGTGTAGATTCTGTTGGCTTCATTATCACTCCTTAAATGTAATATGCGTATTATAATCAAAAAAAATAAAGCAAGGGATTAAAGTCATTATTCCCACGCCTTTTGTGAATCTCTGCCTGTTTTAAAAAGCCGCTTACTTTTTCAAAAAATTCTCTATATTCCACACTTTTACCCTTTCTACGCTAAATCGCTCTGTTTGCTGCATATCTGGCTCACTTAGGGCTTCTTTTTTATGAGTTAAAAGCCATAGTAGTTTTTGACACTGCATACCTTTGATAAAGCGAGATTTTGAGAGATTCATAGCTGTCCTTTTGTAGAGATTTGTTTGCCAGAGAAACTAAGAGAAACTTTAATGTCATTTTGCATATAAACTTTGATATTGTTTTCAAAAATACCTTGCTTTTCGTGGTGAAATTCATAGCTTTCTTTCCATACAGAAAAAAGTTCAAGATTGTTGGTTGCTTTTGTATAGGATTTTTCTAATTCTTTTTCGTTTAGGTATTCTTGGTTATCAAAGGCTTGTATGATGTAGTTTTGGTATTTGAGAGTATCATCTATAAAGTCGCTTGTGTAGAGACATAGATATTTCACACCTCTTTCTTGTTGAAAATAGGAGAAAAGTTGTCCGCCATTTTCTAGCATTTTTGCCCATTCTTTGGCAAACTCGCTATTTTTAGAATCTGTGGTTTTGCACTCGATGAGTAAATAAGGACTGCCTTGATGATCTCGCACCAAAATATCTGCTTTGCCACCTTTTGCCTCTCGCCCTAGATTCCACCTTGGCTCTAGTTCTAAGTGTTCTGGCTTATAACCCTTTTGTAATAGCCTATGCACACATTATAAAGTGTTGATTCTAACTTTTTGTTGCTTAAAAAAGGAGTTTTATGTATCCCAAAAGAATATACAAGGGAATTTTGTAATGCGTTTATACACACAAGAGCTTTGAGATTCTATGTATTCCATAGAATCTCAAAGGTTTATCAAAAGTCATATGAGAGTGTCGCCCAATATCTGCGTCCTTCTTGGATTACTGGACCATAGTAGTTGATATTAGTAGTCCTATTATTGCTTCCTGCGACATACCTAAAGTCTGCGAAGTTTGTATCAAGGAGGTTATACACGCCAGCATTTAAGCGTAAATTATCGGTTAGCTTATATCCAACTCCTAGATTTAGCACAAACGAAGGCTTATAATAAATCCCATCAAGTATATTGCGTATAGTTTGTGCATTTGCACCACTTAAAGCATCTGTATTGACTATACCTGCTTTGTATTGTCCTTGTAAATAGGTGTTAAAACGTTTATATTGATAAGAAATTTTGCTAAAGAGATTAT
>NZ_FZPO01000075.1 GCF_900198655.1 Helicobacter equorum
CACTTATTTTTTCATTTTTCTTGCTTGATGAAATACCTGACATACGCACACTGATAGGGTGTGCCTTAGCTTTGGGTGCTATTTATTTACTTAGCCTGTATAATCACTCACATATCTCGTGGCTTAGAAAATATTTGAGATTCTAGGATGTAAGTCTTTTGATTGTTCTTTTGCAGATTCTAGCAAGCGGTCGCAGTGGTTCCAAAGAAAGTATAAATGGGTAAATAATTTTGCTTACTATTACCCCCCCCCCTTATTAGCTTTTTAGAATGCGTATTCTCATTTTTTACAAAAATTTGCACATATTCTGCGCCCTGAATTCTTCCAAGTTTTGTGAGTCCAAAAGCTTTGGATAGAAAATCAAATGTATAACGAAAATGAAAGTTTTTAGGCAAATGACATTCTATTACTGGGTAAAAACAATTTCCTATGAGTGCCTCCCCACCGATTTGTAGAGATTCTAGCATTTGTGCAAAAGTTTGCATAGGATCATCAACATGTTCTAATACATCGGTGCTCACCAAGCAATCATATTTTTCTTTATCTAATACATCAACGAATTTGACATTGCGAAAATTCTGAATATATTTTTTTCCATATACGCTTGGAAATGGTTCATATATGTCAATTTCTGTATTTGGACAAACTCGAGCAATCTCTCCAGCAAGAGTGCCAAATCCACCACCATAATCGCAAATTTTTTGAAAGTTTTTGCTAGCGATATAGTGAGCTATTGATTCTCGAATACTGAAAGAAAGTTTGTCGTATTGAGTAAAAAGTCCATTTAAAACCCACACGGGATGAGCATAATACAACCCAAGTTTATTCCAATCTATGTTTTTGTTATCACAACCCATTTCCTCCCAGACTTTATTTAATAAATACCACATTTGCTCAACATCATCATGAATATTAGGATCTTGTGAATCTAGCAATGCCTGTAAGGCTACCTTATCATCTGACTCTAGTTCTATCTTGTCCAAGTCTATTTTTATCATAAAATACTCCTTTAATTTTGATTTAGGATGTAACAATTCTTTTTCGCCTAGGTTTATAAATATCCTTGAAGCTAAAAGTATCAGTTAACATAAAACGCGGTAAAGCATACAAGAATTCTCTGTGTTTAGGGTAAATACTTCCCATTCTTGTTGTCGTAGCACTTATGAAACCTAATTCTTTAGGAATAGTAAAATATTTAGAATCTACCTCGACTTTACTACCAAATGGATAGGCAAAATGTTTGGGTTCAAGATTGTATTTATTAAAAAGTTTTTGAGCCTTTAAAATATCATTACTAACATCTTGCATTGTTAGACGATTAAAAACTGGGTGTGTATGAGTGTGATTTCCAATCGTCACAAGTGGATTTGTAGCAAGAAAGCTTATATCTTCCCAGCTCAATGTAAGGTGATCATAAATTCTAGGATCATATACAATACCTAGCTCTTGACAAATTGCCATGGAATCTGTATAGCTGCTAGAATTTTGAATAATCTTAGTGCGTAGATCAAGAAAAAGACTTTCTTTCTGGCTTATGGATTGTGTAGAATATATATATATATCATTTTCTAGAATATAATCTTCTAGAGCGAACCACCACATATTATGTGTAGATTCCGGAAATGAGGTGCAGATATAAATACAAAATGGCACACGATAACTATCAAAAATAGGATATCCATACGTTAAATTATCTTTGTAGCCATCATCAATCGTAATACAAAGGAGTTTGTTAAATGATCTAGAATCCTTGAGATTGCAGGTTAGTTCATCGAGACTCACAAAAGTATACCCTTGTTGTTTTGCCTCTTTGATAAAAGTTTCTAAAAACTCAGGAGAAACTTTAAGAGCCTCATTAATAGGGAGCTTATTTGAATCTATAGGTGCAATCCTATGGAGCATAAGTATAGCAGCATTACCTTCAAAAACTTTTCTGCTATATTCCAATTGCCAAAGTTGTTTGGCAATATACCCTTTCAACCTTGATCGCAAACTTTGTTTCATTACTACCTACCCACTTTTAAGATTTTTATAATTCTTGTTTTTTGGCAAAAATTCCAATAATGATTGGATACTCTAAGTCTTTATGCATAATTTCTTCATGCGTTAATTCTTCAGCTGCTATACCTTGAAATTCTGCCATCAGAGCCAAAAGATTACCATACACTATAGTTTCCACATTGCCTATACCAAAGACTTCTTCAAAATCTCGTTTGATACCCATTTCCATAAAACGCCAATAATCTCCCCAATTATCGTAATCATGTCTAGAAACTTGCGCTATTCCCGTTACTGTGACCAATGCTACCCCCCCCCCTAATAGCATATGATAAATTCCTTCAATGGCTTTTTTATACTCATAGATAACATTCAATGTAACTGTGCAAATAAAACAATCTAGGGAATTTTTTGGTAAATCATGAAATTTAGTTAAGTCTCCTACAATAGTAGCCTTTTTATTGTCATTAGTGTAGTGCAAGACGTGAGATTGTGAAACATTATGTCCAAACTTTTTGGTATAGGTATCCTCTGCAATCTCACATACATTACCTTTAATATATGAAGCGTAAGTTCGTAAAAAATCCTCTTGGTAAATTCTATCAATCGGCGTCCCCCGATCAAAGCCAAAAACTCTAGATACTGGCTCAAAACTTCTAAGGTTATACCATTTTGTCGGTTTTGTAATGCGCTTGATACGTGGTATAAAGATATGATATAACTTGCGTAAGATACGTAAGGGAATGCTATATAAATTTCGCATTGTTGCTCCTTGTTTTGGTGTTTTCAAACTCTTGTTATAAACTACGTTGCATCATTATATCAAAACCCAGCTTAAAGTCCTTTTGATCTCTTAGAAATTAAAAAGTCTTGAGCCTATACGCACGAGGTTTGCACCACATGCTATAGCGATCTCAAAATCCTCACTCATGCCCATAGAAAGGGTTTTTGCCCCCACATCTTGGAGTGAATCAAACACATCTTTAGCAAGCACAAAACTCTTTTCTATAGCCCTATAATCTGTGCTATGTGCCCCAATACTCATCACCCCTTCTAACTTGATATTAGGGCATTGTGCTAGAATCTCTAAATATGTTTCTTTGGCTTGTGTTGGTGATACGCCACTTTTGGTAGATTCAAAAGATGTATTGAGTTGCAATAAAGCACGTATTACCTTACTTTTGGCTTCTAATCGTTTTTGTAATGCCACGGCAAGTTTTAGAGAATCTAGTGAATGCAATAAAGTAGGATTAAGATCAATAAGTGTGTTAATTTTGTTTTCTTGCAAAGTGCCTATCATATGCCATTGTAGCGGTAGAGATTCTAAAATATGTATTTTTTGCTTAAGGTCTTGGACTTTGTTTTCACCAAACGCCCTTTGTCCGCATTCGTGTAAAAGCGTAATTTGCTC
>NZ_FZPO01000079.1 GCF_900198655.1 Helicobacter equorum
TCTAGGCGTCCTACAGATGGCCGATATGGGGAAAATCCAAACCGCTTGGGGAGTTATTATCAGTTTCAAGTGCTTATCAAGCCAAACCCAAGCAATATCCAAGAATTATATTTACAAAGCTTAGAGGCTTTGGGGTTGGATTTGCAAAAGCATGATGTGCGTTTTGTGGAGGATAATTGGGAATCCCCAACACTTGGCGCTTGGGGGCTTGGATGGGAAGTATGGCTTGATGGTATGGAGGTTACGCAATTTACCTATTTTCAGCAAGTAGGGGGGTTGCCTTGCGAGCCTGTGGCGGTGGAGATTACCTATGGTGTGGAGCGGTTGGCGATGTATATCCAAGGCGTGGAAAATGTGTTTGATATTTTGTGGGGTGTGGATTCACAAGGGCAAAATGTCTATTATCGTAATGTGCACAAAGAGGGTGAATATGAGTTTAGCAAGTATCATTTTGAAGTGGCTGATGTTGCAAAACTTTTTAGTTTTTTTGAACAAGCCAAAGAGGAAGCCACACATTGTTTAGAAGCACAACTCCCACTCCCAGCCTATGATTATACAATGCTTGCAAGTCATTTTTTTAATATTCTTGATGCGCGCAAGGCAATTTCTGTGGCACAGCGACAAAATTATATTTTACAGATTCGCGATCTTGCCAAGGGTTGTGCGGTGCTATATAAAGAACAAGAGGCTATGCGAGATGAACGCATACAAAGCTAAGTCATAGAGTGATGTTATTCTATGACTTCACAAAAGAGCGCACATTCATCTACGATACTATGATCTATGGGCTTTATAATTTTAAAGCTATATCCTAAATTCCAAGATTCTATCATAGGTTTAATCTCAAAAAAATCGCTTGCTTGATGATAAATACTAATAAGCATTGCAGGTTTTTGCTCTGTGATTGTTTGTTTTGCTCCTTTTAAAAACTCTTGTTCAAAGCCTTCAATATCGACTTTGATAAATCCAACTTCTAGATTATGCTCATACACAAAAGAATCTAGTGTAATGACTTCTACACTTTCATGATTATTGACATAATTATTATTGAAGATCATACTAGAACCTCCAAGATTTGTGTGGTTGATACTAATTTGTGCTTGTGAAGGTTCTGATCCTAGAGCTTTTTTGACTGGGATAATCCGCGTTGCATTATTGAGTTTAATGGTTTGGAGCAAAAACTCATAATTCTTATTTGTTGGTTCAAAGGCATAAATATTCTTATCTGTATATTTTTGAAAAACCAAGGCACTATCCCCTATACATGCACCTACATCTATAATATCTTTATTTTTTATGTTTGTTAGTGTGCAAAGTTCAAAATCTTTTAGATTATGTTCATGCCACAACACGCTAATTTCAAAGAAATAAGTAGGTAGCAAATAGTTTTTATATACGTAAAGTGTGGGGGAGAGTTGATGAATGTTTGGATAAAATTCTGTTGCTATACGGTAAAGTTCTTGAAATTCTTTTTCGGTGAGCATATTCCAAGTTTTTCTGTGGAGTAAATGTGTTGCACGTAAACGAGAGATAATTGTTGTGATCGTTTCAATACTTTTTGTATCCAAGCCTTGACAAAGATTAAGAATTTTAATGTCAATGTTTTTGTCAGTAGTTATATCTTTAGCGAGTTGCGGATATGAATACAGTCCAGGGTCTTTGATGCATTGGAGGGTTTGATATAGACTTTTTTCAAAAATTTTATAACTAATAAAAGCTTCTGCTACCCCCCCCCCCCATTTTTGTAGCCTAAAAAAATTTTTTCCCGAGTTAGGATAGGGTATCCAAAAAAATTCAGTGAGATTCTAGACCACTGCCCTAAACAAGAGTTTCGTGAGATTGATAACATGTAAATTCTCCTTAATTTTAAAAAATTAGTTGCATTATATCTTACAAATCCTTTAAAACCTTAAAATCATTTCCGGTGCGTGCGAGTGCTTCAAATACCAAACGCAAATCTTGTGTAGATTCACTAATACACCTCTCATCTACAAAGCACTGCTTGAGTTCAAGCAAAAGCGTATCTGTTGTGCTTTGAAAATCCCATATATCATAAAAATCACATAAAAACGCACATTGGGCATTGCTAGGCACTGGTGGATAGTTGCTATGGATACTTTTGAGACTTATGCCAAGCTCACTTGCCTCGCTTATGCCTCGTGCAAACTCTTCAGAGCATTGTTGCAGGTGCAAATAATCCTGCGGGCTTGGGATTGTGATGGTTGCGCATTTGTGGGTTTTGGCATTATAGAGTGTGTCTTTTATCGTATCATCGCTTTTTTTCATCACACACACGCTTAGAATCGTGGGTTCTAAACTCACAGGCGCAAAAAAACTAAAAGGTGCGAGATTGATACTACCATTATCATTTATCGTGCTAATCCACGCAATAGGACGCGGTATAAGGCATTGGCTTAAGATTTTGAAATTTTGGAGTGGTGTGTTTGGTGAGAAATCAAAAAGCATAATATCTATTCCTTAGGGAGTTGTAGCATTGTGAGTGCGATTGCAAAAACTTCATCTGGTGTGATAGATTTCATGCAGAGGTGATGTTTGAGTGGGCAAGTGCGTTTTTTACACGGCGCACATTCTAAATGTTTGCTAAGGATAGTGATAGTATCAGCCGTGAGCGTTGTATATGTAGTGATATCTTTTGGTGTCGGGTATGGTGTAGAATCTAGTGCGTGTGGTATCATCGCTTGTGAGGGCAAGAAAAATTCTTGTGCTATTGGGAGATTCCATGGACAAGTATCTGCGGTATCCGTAGATCCAAAAATAGCTATCGTAGGAGTTTGAAGCGCGGCAGCGATGTGCATAGGACCACTATCATTGGTAATAAAGAGATCAAGTGCCTTAATGCTATCAATAAGCTC
>NZ_FZPO01000080.1 GCF_900198655.1 Helicobacter equorum
CAAAAGACAGGCATAGAGAGCTTTGAGGTCTTTACAACTCGTTGTGACACGCTTTTTGGTGTGACCTATTGTGCCATTGCTCCAGAACATCCGCTTGTCGATGCGCTTTTAGAAAAAGGATTACTAGATTCAGAACAAAAACAAAAAATCCAAGATGTGCGTAAATTCCCATCAAAAGAACGATCTATGATGGAAAAAGAAGGCTTTGATTTAGGGATAACAGCCATTCATCCATTAAGTGGCGTAGAGATTCCTATTTGGGTAGCAAACTTTGTACTGATAGAATATGCTAATGGTGCGGTTATGGCTGTGCCAGCGCATGATGAAAGAGATTTTGAATTTGCCAAAAAATATAACTTGCCTATTAAGCCTGTGCTTGTATCTAGCACAGATTCTTTACCATTTTGTGAAGATGGCGAATTAATAGAATCCGGAATCTTTAACGGACTAAAGGGTGCTACAGCACGAGAAAAAATCATTGCATACTTTGAAGAGCATGGTAGGGGAGTTGGTGTTATAAATTATCGTTTGCGCGATTGGGGAGTATCAAGGCAACGATATTGGGGTGCGCCTATTCCTATGGTGCATTGCCAAAAATGTGGCATTGTGCCAGAAAAGATTGAGAATCTTCCGGTGCTTTTGCCTGATGATGTGGTCATTAATGGTGAGGGTAATCCACTAGATAAGCATCCTGCTTGGAAAGAATGTCAATGTCCAAAATGTGGCGGTAATGCACAAAGAGAGACTGATACGATGGATACTTTTGTGCAATCAAGTTGGTATTTTTTGCGTTACGCAACGCCTAAGCAGTATTGGGAACAATGTGCATTTAGAGCAGAGGATATCGCATATTGGATGAATGTAGATGAGTATATTGGTGGGATTGAACACGCGATTTTACATTTGCTTTATGCGAGATTTTTCACTAAGGTGTTGCGAGATTTGGGGTATGTGAATCTCAATGAGCCATTTGCCAATCTTCTTAC
>NZ_FZPO01000077.1 GCF_900198655.1 Helicobacter equorum
TACATGAGTGCTGGAAAAAATTTTAGAGAAGCAGTCAAAAACAATCATCCCTTACAGATTCTAGGTGTGATTAATGCATATTCGGCAATTCAAGCACAAAAAAGTGGTGCTAAAGCCCTATATCTTAGTGGTGGTGCGTTGGCTGCTATGAGTTTGGGTGTGCCTGATCTTGGCATTAGCTCATTAGAAGATGTCTGTATTGATGTGAGAAGAATCACTGCTGTGAGCGATTTACCATTGCTTGTCGATGCAGATACAGGTTGGGGTGGTGCATTTAATATTGCAAGAACCATTAAAGATTTGACAAGAAGTGGTGCGGCTGGTTGTCATATAGAAGATCAAGTTGCCCAAAAGCGTTGCGGACATCGCCCAAACAAAGAACTTGTGAGCAAAGATGAAATGTGCGATAGGATAAAAGCAGCAATTGATGGCAAAATAGATTCTGAATTTGTCGTAATGGCACGCACCGATGCACACGCGAGTGAAGGACAACAAGCTGCAATTGAGAGGGCTCTAGCCTATGTGGAAGCAGGGGCAGATATGATCTTTGCTGAAGCAATCCATACTCTTGAAGAGTATAAACAATTTACAGATGTTATCAAAGTCCCTGTGTTGGCAAACATCACAGAATTTGGAAAAACACCATATTTCACAACTGATGAACTTAAGAATGTCGGAATCTCTATGGTGTTATATCCACTCTCTGCAGCTAGAGCGATGAATAAAGTTGCACTAGAAGTCTTTAATGACATTCTCAAAAATGGATCACAAAAAGCGAGTATTGAAAAAATGCAAACGCGTGATGAACTTTATGAAATGCTTGGCTACCATGCTTATGAGCAAAAACTTGATGCTTTATTTAAAAAGTAATCTTAACTAAAGGAGATATTATGGGAGAAGCAGCAAAAGGAAAAGTTGGCGGACTTGCTGGAGTTATCGCTGGAAAATCAGCAATTTGCACCGTTGGGACAGGACACGGACTAAATTACCGCGGTTATGACATTTATGACTTGGCAAAATATGCAGAGTTTGAAGAGGTAGCGTATCTTCTTCTTAAGGGGACATTGCCTACAAAAGCAGAATTAGCAGACTTTAAAGCAGAACTCATCAAGGCAAGAACTTTACCAAAAGAAATGCGTGAAGCCCTCAAGCTTTTACCAAAAGATGCACACCCAATGGATGTGATGAGAACAGGTTGTTCTGTTTTGGGATGTTTGGAGCAAGAAAATCTCAGTGTGGCTAAGATGAGTTTCCCTGATCAGCTAAAAATTGGGATTCGCTTACTTGGAATTTTCCCTTCAATCTTGCTTTTTTGGCATCATTGGCACAAAAGTGGGACAGAATTAAACACAGAATCTAAACAAGATTCTATCGGGGGATATTTCTTAGAAAAACTACACAACAAAGAGCCAAAGGAGCTTTGGATAAAAGCTATGCATGTCAGCCTTATTCTCTATGCAGAGCATGAATTTAATGCTTC
>NZ_FZPO01000081.1 GCF_900198655.1 Helicobacter equorum
CAAAAGACAGGCATAGAGAGTTTTGAGGTCTTTACAACTCGTTGTGACACGCTTTTTGGCGTGACATATTGTGCCATTGCTCCAGAACATCCGCTTGTCGATGCGCTTTTAGAAAAAGGATTACTAGATTCAGAACAAAAACAAAAAATCCAAGATGTGCGTAAATTCCCATCAAAAGAACGATCTATGATGGAAAAAGAAGGCTTTGATTTAGGGATAACAGCCATTCATCCATTAAGTGGCGTAGAGATTCCTATTTGGGTAGCAAACTTTGTACTGATAGAATATGCTAATGGTGCGGTTATGGCTGTGCCAGCGCATGATGAAAGAGATTTTGAATTTGCTAAAAAATATAACTTGCCTATTAAGCCTGTGCTTGTATCTAGCACAGATTCTTTACCATTTTGTGAAGATGGCGAATTAATAGAATCCGGAATCTTTAATGGATTAAAGGGTGCTACAGCACGAGAAAAAATCATTGCATACTTTGAAGAGCACGGTAGGGGAGTTGGTGTTATAAATTATCGTTTGCGCGATTGGGGAGTATCAAGGCAACGATATTGGGGTGCGCCTATTCCTATGGTGCATTGCCAAAAGTGTGGCATTGTGCCAGAAAAGATTGAGAATCTTCCGGTGCTTTTGCCTGATGATGTGGTCATTAATGGTGAGGGTAATCCACTAGATAAGCATCCTGCTTGGAAAGAATGTCAATGTCCAAAATGTGGCGGTAATGCACAAAGAGAGACTGATACGATGGATACTTTTGTGCAATCAAGTTGGTATTTTTTGCGTTACGCAACGCCTAGGCAGTATTGGGAACAATGTGCATTTAGACCAGAGGATATCGCATATTGGATGAATGTAGATGAGTATATTGGTGGGATTGAACACGCGATTTTACATTTGCTTTATGCGAGATTTTTCACTAAGGTGTTGCGAGATTTGGGGTATGTGAATCTCAATGAACCATTTGCCAATCTTCTTAC
>NZ_FZPO01000012.1 GCF_900198655.1 Helicobacter equorum
TGATTGATAATTGTATGGATTGCCACACAAAACTTTCACAATCACTCTTTAATCCCACCTTGCCAACACAAAATATCTTTCAGCAAAGCATTCAAGACTTTAGCTATTCTCTCACACCACAACAAGATTCTAAAGAATAAGAATACTACTTAATCCTCACTACTTAGAGAATCTAATAATTCCAAAAAGCTTTGTGTGCCTATCTTTTCTCGCACAAAATCCAAGATTTCACGCTCCAAAAGACTATGGGCACGCACTGCCTCTATAGATTGACTTCGCAAAAGCTCTAAGGCTTTACGCTCATATTCTTGTATATCAAATGCCACATACACACATTCACACAAAAGTGTTTTTATATCTGCAAGACTTGTAAGCACGATAGTCTGAATCTGCGATATATTGGCACTAGGCGTATTATAAAGTATTAAAAACTCCGATAAAATCTCTGCATGTTGATCTACCCAGCGTGAGATTCTACCAACACGCTCTTGCTTGCTCTCACGAGAAAGCACCAATGCTACACCGCCTTTAGCCACATATTCTATGCGACTCTCTCCTTGCTCTAACGGAAAACTATCAAGCCATATATCAATGATATGTCCATATAACGCATTATCAACATATCCGACAAAATAAAAACGATCCAAAAGATCCGATCCACCCTCGCGTATAATCTTCTCTCGTATTGCAAATTCATTACCTCCACCACAAGCCAAATAAATGCTTTGTGGATAATGGCGCATGATATATAACACGCTTCGTAAATATTGTGATGAATCAATTTTTACCAATCGCCCGATCGTGCCTAAAATCTTAGATTCGCTTGGATATTGCAACCTTAGGGTATGTATAATGTGTGAATCTATAGGAGGATTATAAAAACGCTTATCCATTTTTACAGGTACGCCGACAAACTCAAAACCACAATGTTGTATGCGCTTTTGTACGTTGCAAATATGCGTGAGGCGTTGTGTCAAAAAAGGAATATCATATACAAAGTTTCCATGCGAATAATACATTTGTATAGGCGCTACACTCACACTAAGTAAAAAATCACTAATCCCATAGCCATTATTTGGGGAAATAAGATAACGCACACTATCAGCACGTATCGCCTCCCAAAGCAACAAAGTTTTGTTAAGATGAGAATTATAAAAACCTTTTATATTTTCCCTCTTTGCAACATCGCAAATTTCTATACCAAGATTTTCTAACTCTTTGCGTAGATTCTCATCATCGGCACTCTTTTCAATAAACGCCATATTATAGATTTTAATACAAAACTGGGAAGAAAAAGCCTGCGTGCGTAAAAGATTCTGAAACAAAGAAAATTCGACCTTATATGGAGAATTCCCTACAATGCGATCTTTTATAACACCAATAATTTCTTTTGTGTGTTTATGTGGTATGGTGGGCACACACTCACGTATATATGGCGCAAACATCTCATACACAGCCACTGCTTTGCGATCTATTTTTTCACAAAATTCCTGCCATTGCTCTTGAGTATGAAAACTATTGCCACACATATGATAAATAAAAAACTGCATATATAGCACTTCATCAAGATAGCCTAACGCACGCTCTTTGTCGTGCAAAAATGTATCCCTAATGCGATCTAAAAGTGCATAAAACACAGCCTCATAAGAAGGATAAAGTTCAAGCCAACGAGTAGTATTGAAATATCCTTGGATATTCCATAAACAATGTAATTGCCAGTTTAAAAGGCTACGTCGTCGTCTTGGCGCAAGATTCATACTAGAACCAAGGGCTTTCATCAATGCCCCTAAACACACATCAAAATCCACACCAAGCAAAGGAAAATATTTGATACAAAATTCCGCTATGCCCTCACTCTGCGCCAAATCCATATCAAGCAAACACATATTTACAATAAAAAACTCCATGCCAGAATCTGCACCATACACAAACATATGTGCCACGCTACATACTTGCAAAAACAAAATATTTTCTAACTCACTAAGCCCATCGCTAAAGAGTAGTGGCTGCATTTGCTCCAAAAACACCAAAAATCGTGTATCTACAAATGGGGTATCTAAATGTTTTAACACCCAAAATACACCTATATATTCTAACTCACATATTGTGCCACTCTCCAAAAGTTCAAAGATTCGCTGTGCAAGGATTTCCGCCAAAGTGTGCATAATCTGTGGATTAGGTATTTGTTTTGTATGGATATGAGATTCTATGTCATGAAGGTTTTCTGTATCTTGAGAGACTTTAGAATCTTGGATAAAAGGATTACACACACAAAGCTGTAAAATCGCTTCATCAAGCGTGTGTTTATTGCATGGGGAGCGTAGCGTTTCTAGGATTTTTGTGATACTAGAATATCCGTTATTATCTATAGCGTGGGGCATTGATGATTATGACATTAGAGTTCCGATATGCTTGTATCCACCACCCACACATACCCAAGATCTTGTGTCTGTGCATAGGGCAACACACTCACGCGCAAAAAATTTGATTCTTCATAGACTTCCATTACCTTGCCAACCAAAACATTTTCTATAAAAATCCCATCTAAGCCATTTGTATACACTTCATCGCCAACCTCAACGCTTGTCCATTTAGGGATATAACTCACATTGATATACCCATCATTCTTGCTTTTTATTGCATTATCCACAATACCCATTGCCTTATTTTTCCCAATAAACACACCATAACTACACTCTTTAGCATTATTCAAAAACCCTTGCAATCTTGTATGTTCAAATTTTGCGATACCAAAAGCTACATTATCACGCACAAGACCCAAGATTCGTAATTCTTGGATAGATTCTAGCTTTTGGCGCACATGAGAATCTAGTGCAAGCCAAACCTTATCATATTCCCCCATTTGCACATACGCACTCATTCGCGCAAGATAAAATTCAGGATCATTGTGCAAATCATTGTGAATAAAGGATTTTAACTCTGTATTTTGATTCATAAGTTCGGTATTTTGAAGAAGTATCTTGTCATAATCGGCGATCTTTTGACGCAAAGTCCTAATCTCATCAGCTTGACTAAAATGTGTCCTATACCACAACCACACCTGATCCCAGCCAGAAATAAAAAATAAACGCACCTTATCGCCAACATTTAGCACACGCGCTTCAAAACCCTTATTAACCTCCATGGTCACGATAATTGTGACAAAAAACAAGACGAGAAAAATAAGAGTCTTATAACGCATATTAGTTAATTGCTAGCTCTTGGAGAAGTTTTTCATCTTCCATAGCTTTGCTCGTACCTCTAGCAACACATAGCAATGGCTCTTCAGCTACCCACACAGGTAAGCGCACAATTTCAGAAATGTATTTATCAAGCCCTCGTATAAGCGCACCACCACCAGTAAGCACAATACCATTTTCGATAATATCTCCAGAAAGATCGGGTGGAAGTTTTTCTAACACATCTTTTAAAGCATTGACAATGACCTTAAGCTGATCTTTGATAGCTTCTCGCACATCTTCGCTCGTGAGATCAATAGTATTAAGCAAACCACTCACATTATCACGCCCGCGCACTTGATACACCAACATTTCATTTAAAGAATATGCTGATCCAATCTCAATCTTAATTGTCTCTGCAGTGCGATCACCAATAAGGAGATTATATTTTTTGCGCACATATTCTGAAATTGCTGTATCAAACTTATCCCCAGCTACTCTAATACTTTTGCTAATCACCAAACCACCATAGGATACAACACCTATCTCTGTAGTCCCACCACCGATATCTATGACGAGATTGCCCTTTGCTTCTTCTGTGCGCAATCCAGCACCAATAGCTGCCGCCATAGGCTCTTCGATCAAATATACTTCGCGCGCACCTGCCGCAAGTGCTGATTCTTTGACTGCCTTTTTCTCTACACCGGTAAGTCCATAGGGCACACACACCATAATCCTTGGACGAATAAGACTCTTACGCTTATAGGCTTTTTCGATAAAAAATCTTATCATTCTTTCAGTCATCTCAAAATCCGCGATAATACCATCTCTCATAGGGCGGATAATCTCTATCTTGTGCGGAGTTTTGCCTTCCATATCCTTAGCTTCTCTCCCTATAGCGAGAATCTCTCCATACCCATGTTTGTCGCTATGCACTGCGACTACCGAAGGCTCATTGATCACAATCCCCTCACCTTTAATAGATACAATGGTGTTTGCCGTTCCCAAATCTATAGCAACATCTTTAGAAAATGATCCTATTAATCTATCTATTAGCATACTGCACACTCCTTAGAATCTTTAAAGTATTATAACATGTATCACGATGTTTTTTTTGTTTTTGGTTGCTTGATGATAATTGGCTTTTTATTGCCCTCTATGCAATCTTTGGTAATTGTAATCTCACAGCCTCGCAAATCTGGGAGATTATACATCAAATCATTGATATGATCCTCAATAATTGATCGCAAACCTCTTGCGCCAATTTTGCGTGCTATAGCAAGTTCAGCGATTTTTTCCAATGCGTCTTGCTCAAAGTTCAGTGTCGCACCATCCATAGCAAAAAGCTTTTGATATTGCTTAATGAGTGCATTTTTGGGTTTAGTAAGAATCTGTATCATTGCATTTTTATCTATAGGATTTAGTGTTGTAATAACATGCAAACGCCCTATAAGCTCTGGAATAAGTCCATAACTCACAAGGTCATCAGGCTCTACAAGGCTTAAAAGATATTGTTCATCGCTTTTGCCATGTTTTTTACCATGGAATCCTAGCACATTGCCCCCAACACGCCTTTTTATAATCTCTCCTAAGCCATCAAATGCGCCACCACAAATAAATAAAATATGGCTTGTATCAAGTTGTACAAATTCTTGATTTGGATGCTTTCTACCACCCTTTGGAGGAATATTTACCACACTACCCTCAATAATCTTTAGCAATGCTTGTTGGACGCCCTCTCCACTTACATCGCGAGTGATTGATCGATTTTCAGATAGGCGCGAGATTTTATCAATCTCATCAATAAACACAATACCTCTTTGTGCTTTTTGTATATCGCCATCTGCAGCTTGATATAAGCGTGTAAGGATATTTTCTACATCTTCGCCTACATATCCAGCCTCTGTGAGGCTTGTCGCATCAGAAATAGCAATAGGCACATCTAAAAACTTCGCTAGAGTCTGTGCCATAAGCGTTTTACCGCTTCCTGTAGGACCGATGAGCAAAATATTGGATTTAGCAATCTCCACATCTGCAAGTTCTGGGCTTAGCGAATACTCATCATCGCTAATGCGTTTGTAATGATTATACACAGCAACACTAAAGACTTTTTTTGCTTCATCTTGTCCCACGACATATTCATCAAGTTTTACATTTAATTCTTTTGGTGTAGGGATATGAAATGTATGGGTAGATTCTATCTCGTGTGGCTCTTTATAGCCTCTTAAAATCTCTTCGCCTACCGTGATGCAATTTTTGCAAATATACACATCAACGGAATTGCCTTTGTTACCTGTTATGCAGGGATTACCCTGAGTTTCTCTCCTACCACAAAAACTACAATATTTTGGTTCCATCATTATTCATTCCCTTTGTGTCCTAAAGCTATACCCCTAGTTGCTGATAAAATAAAATCACAAATGTATTGTTGTGTTTGCGAGAGACAACCAGAATCTAACTCTCTTTGGACCAATTCTTTTATCGGTGCTTCTCGTGAATAAAGGCGCTTATACATTGAAGCAATAGAATCTATTTCTTCACGACTAAAAAGTTTGCGCATACGATGTTTGTTAAGCCCAACAACACGAGCATGATTGCCATGCGCAATGGAATAAGGTGGCAAATCCTGCACAAGCGCAGAAAGTCCCCCGATCATACATCCATCGCCCACTTGCACAAACTGATGCACGGCACTTAAGCCACCAAAATTCACATAATTGCCTACATGCACATGTCCACCCAGTGTAGCAACATTTGCAAAGATACAACCACTGCCGACATGACAATCATGGGCTATATGCACATACGCCATAAATAAATTTTCATCACCTATGCACGTTACGCCACCACCACCAATGGTGCCAGTATTAAGCGTCGTGTATTCCCTAATGATATTGCCATTGCCTACAATAAGTTGCGTATCCTCACCGGCATATTTGAGATCTTGTGGTGGCACACCCACACATGCACCTGTAAAAACTTTATTATCCTCACCCAAAGTTGTATTCCCGGTGATAGTAACACGATCGCCAATTTCACAATTATCACCAATGATGACATTTTTGCCAATCACACAAAAATGTCCAATTTTGACATTTTTACCAATTTTGGCGCCAGATTCTATAATGCTTGTTGGCGCGATATTCTCTGCTACCATAGCCTATCCTTTGTGCGCATCTACTATCATTGCCTTAAGTTCTGCTTGAGATACAACCTTATCATCAACAAATGCCTTGCCACCCAATGACCAAACACTACCTTTATGCGCAAGAACTTCAAGCCTATATACAAGCTTATCTCCTGGCACAACTGGCACACGAAATTTAGCATTATCAATCGTCATAAAATACACAATCTTGTCTTTTGCTTGCTCTGTATCATCGCCAAACATACTACTAAAAGCAAGTAGTCCGCCAGCCTGTGCCATTCCCTCGATTTGCATAACACCCGGATAAATAGGCTGATTAGGAAAATGCCCTATAAATACTTCTTCATTGATTGTAACATTTTTGTATGCTTCAATCCTTTCATTTATCACCAACGACACAACCCTATCGACAAGTAACATAGGATAACGATGTGGTAAAATCTCACGTATTCTATTAACATCCATCATAATGGCTCCTTATTGATATCTAAAATACAATGCAACTCCTGCCATGGTAACAAAAAAAGGCTTTAAAATACTTTATTGTCTTGGTGTGTCCTTTTTCCCTCTATAAGACGAAAAACATTTTCCTCTTGAAAAAGGCTATGGATAAAAATCGTAAGAGAAGATTCTACGCGAGAATCTAAGACAATGATAGGATTAATACTCCCCAATCCACAAAGACAAATCCGTAGCACACTTTCTAGTTCATAAGGTAGTGGATTTATATTTAGTTCTCTAATGTTTTGGTATTGTGTGTTGCACAGAGTATTCACATCTTGCAAACACAAAAATATACTATCATCTTTGCTTGCTACACCTATAGTAATCTCACAAGATGAATTCTTGCTTATATGATTAATGTCTTGAAAATATTTCATATCCTTTGGATACAGCAACTTATAAAAAGAATATGGTGATAGCACATCAGTGTGCATCCATTGAATCTCTCCGGTTTTGGCATTATGTTTTTCTTTTGAATCTGCAAGCACATACATATCGATGGGTTGTCCTGCTAACTTAGCAGTGCTGCGTAAATTTCTCCATGCCATAATAGAGCGTTTAGTGAGGATATATGGCACATGTTCTTCTTCTAGAGCATTACGCCGACTAAAAACTTGGATTCTCTCCTCGTTGCTTGCAGGCATAACTTGTCTTCCAAGATTTTCTACAAGCTCAAGAGAGAGTTTGCCTTGTGCGTTTCTTTGTTTTATCAATGCAAATTTACAACCACAATAAGTTTGCCTATACAAATTATCTTTTTTAGCAAGTTGGGCTTGTGCTTGAGTCCCACCATTGCTACGCACATCGATTTTGATAAATGCGAGATTGTACATACGTGCTATTTTTTCTCCTTGCGCAAAAAGTATATCACGCTCTTTCATCGGACTAGAAAGCAAAGTCGTCGTAAAAGTCCCTATACCCTTTTGCTTAGCAAAACTTGCTGTGCGTATCAGCCGACTATCAAAACACGCTACACACCGATCCCCTTTTTCTGGTTCCTCCTCTAATCCTCGCACATCCTCAAGCCAATGCAATGTATCATACTCACCTTCGTATAATTCTATACCAAGCATTTTACAGCTTCGTTCCACATCAAGCAAACGCAAATCGTATTCTGTCTTTGGGTGAATATTTGGATTATAAAAATATCCCACAAGTTTAGAATCTGGATATTGCTCACGCAATCGTTGCAAAAAATAATGGCTATCTACAGAACAGCAAATATGCACAAGTATCACATTCATTGTTTTACCTCACTATTCATAGTTTATGAATCTCTTTTTTTGGAATCTTGGTTATATGCATAATACAAAAACCAAATACTCCCACCGACACACACAAGTACCAAAAATACTACCAAAATCCAATCTAATATATCCATAGCACTTCCTTTATGTTTCATATGAAACATATTGTAATTTTTCTTTTTCACGCAGTTGCCCGCATGCTGCACTAATATCAAGCCCCTTAGATTCTCGAATCGTGCAAAGTAATCCTTTCTGTGTGAGAAAATCTGCAAATGCTTTTGCCCTTTCTTCACTGGGTCGCAAAAACTCACTACCTTTGTGAGGATTAAACAAAATAAGATTCACCTTAGCACGTATACCATCAAGCAATGAAAGTAATTGTTTTGCTTCTTTGAGACTATCATTGAGATCTTTTATCATCAAATACTCAAACATTACTCTTTTTCGTGCATCCACAGGAAAATCCCGTACTTCATCAAGCACCTGTGCGATATTATATGCCTTATTCATCGGAATAAGTCTGCTGCGTAGTGTATCATCAACCGCATGTAGAGAAATGGCTAACTGCACACCCAAATCAAGCATACCAAGTTTTTTTATTCTAGGAGCTATGCCACTTGTAGAAATAGTTTGTCGGCGTGCCGAAATGCTCAAGCCATCTTTTTCACTCAAGATTCTAATTGCTTTGGTAACATTTTCAAAATTGTCGAGTGGTTCACCCATACCCATATAAACAATATTTACACGCTTATGTGGTGGGATAGCATTATCTCGTTTGATTTGCACGACTTGTTCCACTATTTCTCCAGCTTCTAGATTGCGATAAAAGCCACCTTTTGCAGTAAAACAAAATGCACACCCTACCTTGCAACCAATTTGCGAAGAAAGACAGATTGTCCATTTCTCACTACTCACAATTTTACCATTGGCGTCGTGTTGTTTATCACGCATTTGAATCAGCACAGATTCAAATGTATGCCCATCGTGTGTGCGAAAAAGATATTTCTTGCTCCCATCGCGACTTTGCTCACATTTGAGAATCTCTAGATTCTGTACGCTATATTCTTGAGATAGCTCTTCACGCAAATGTTTTGGAAGATTGGACATAGATTCAAAATCCATCTTATATTCTATATACAACCACTTATAAATTTGTTGTGCACGAAACTTTGGCTTAATGCTTTCTGACAATTCGCTAAGCGTATAACTAAAAATATTTTTTTTCTTTAGTGTGTCAATCATTTATGGTATCCTAATCTAGATTCATTATGCGTTGCCAAAACAGGGGCAAGAGATTCTAAACGCTCCTTGACGCACGTATGATTATCCAAAAAATCTCGATGTGCGTTAGCATTGCAATAATTGCTCACACAAAAAATCCCCAGACAGCCAATCCCAAAATATTGAGCCACTTCCATAACGGAAAAAAACTCCATATTTTCCAACCTCAATCCTTGCTCTAAAAATCTCTGTGCCACACTAGAATCTGTAGTAATATAGTTTGAACTATTGACACACAATGTTTCATATGAAACATTACATATCACAGGTTTTGGTGATGTTTTGTGAGTGATCATGGGTGTATAAGCACCTTGTGTCAAAAAGGCAGATTCAATATGTGTCGCCTCTGAAGCACAAAACATATCCAAAATTTTAATCTTTTCATCATATGCCCCAGCACTTCCTACAAAAATAAACTCATCAACCCTTTCTGTAAGGCAAATTTTTGTGAGGTTTATCGCACTCTCTATAAGACCTACGCCAATAACTCTCGCAAAAGTAAATTCTTCTCCGCGTCCAGCACACACAACCATCATAAATTCCTTAGATTCTCACACTAACTCCATGGGCTTGGAGATATGATTTTAATCCAGCAATACCAATTTCACCATAATGAAACACACTCGCTGCAAGTGCTGCATCAGCCCCATACGCAAACACATCTACAAAATCTTGCATACATCCAGCACCGCCACTTGCAATAAGTGGCAAAGGCGCTACTGCATTCACTGCCTCGATGCCTGCTTTGTCATAACCTTGTTTTGTCCCATCGCAATCCATGCTTGTCAGCAAAATTTCTCCAGCACCACGATCATAAATTTCCTTGCACCACTGAAGTAAGTCCCTACCCGTATCTATTCTACCACCATTGATAAATACATGCCACAAATGAGATGAACTAGATGGATTAAAAACCTTATAATCTACCGCTACCACAATACATTGCGAACCAAATCGCTTGGCACCCTCTTGGATAAGTCCAGGATTTTTGAGAGCCGAACTATTAATGCTTACCTTATCACACCCAGCATTGAGGAGGTTATACATATCATCTAGTGATCCAATCCCTCCACCTACGCTAAAAGGAATAAAAACTTCCTTGGCAACTTGTTTTACCATTTCAAGAGTCGTGCTACGACCCTCTGCGCTTGCGGTAATATCCAAAAACACTAATTCATCTGCACCCTTGTCATTATATTTTTTGGCTATTTCTACCGGATCTCCGGCATCTTGTAGGCCCACAAAATTTACACCTTTAACAACACGACCATCTTTTACATCCAGACAAGGAATGATCCGCTTTGCAAAATTCATAATGCACCTTTAATTATATTTTTGAAAATGTTTCTTTATCAAGGATTTACAATTCTAAAGCAATTTTATTAGCTAGGATTTTAAGAACTTCTGCTACAATTATAGCATTTTTCAAGGATATTTATGGAAAACTACAAAACCAAAAAACATCTAGGGCAGAATTTTTTGAAAGATTTTTCCTATATCCAGCAAATCACCGAATCTATTCCCAAACTCCCCTATCAACTCGTGGAGATCGGGATTGGCTTGGGTGATTTGACACAAGAGTTAGCCAAGAGAGATTCTCTAAAAGCCTATGAAGTCGATCCTGACTTATGTTCTTTGTTTTATAAAAATTTTGCCCCCCTTATTGCGAGCAAAAAGGTGAAGCTGATACAAAAAGATGTGCTAGAAATCCAGCAAGACAAAGGGTGGCTGCACCCCAGTGATTATGTGCTTATTTCAAACCTTCCTTACTATATCGCTACACCCATTATTTTGCGTTTATTGCGGGATAGTGTATGCAAATATCTTGTCGTGATGACTCAAAAAGAAGTTGCGCAAAAATTTTGTGCACACACACAAGAAAGTCCATTTTGTGCATTGAGCGTATTAGCACAGACCTTTGGTAAGCCACAAATGCTTTTTGATGTGCCAAACACTGCCTTTGAGCCTGCACCAAAAATCACTTCCAGTGTATTTTGTATTGATAAAACACAAAATACTGCACAAGGGGATTATAAATTTGAAGAGTTTTTAAAAATAGCATTTTGCGCACCGCGTAAAAAACTAGCCAAAAATTTACAAAAAGCTTTTACAGATACTGCCTCTCTCTTACATACTCTCCAGATTCAAAGCGATGCTAGACCACATGAAATCAGCACGCAAGATTATCACCGCATATACCAACACATTACAAAAGGAGTTTAATTATGGAAGACAACAACACACCTCAACAAGTACCACAAGATCAAAAAACACAAACATCAAAAGAAAGCAGATTCAAATCTTTTACAAAAAAGTTCCGTCGTAAGATTAGTGATGAGACAGATGATAGCACACAAGAATCTGGCGCAAAATATCCTACACATACAGATTCTATCCAAAACACAATTCCTACAAGCGAATATTCACAAAAATCCTCTACTCACAATAAATTTGGATCAACACAAGGTAGCCAAACTAGAGATTCACACTATGCACAAAAAGATAAAAATTTTAAAGGGCGACAATGGAGTGGGAAAAATCCACATGCCAAAAATCGCACAGATGACAAAGATGTCGTAGAAAATGGTGTCCGTAGTGTGAAAAATCCACACGAAAAAGATAATCTTAGTCTGCACAAAGATTTGCGCCGTGGTGTAGAAGCAAACACAAAAATCCAACGTGAAAGCCTCAATGCTCATGCAAAACTCAATCTCAACACAAAAGCAAGTGTGCGCATAACCCCTCTTGGGGGATTAGGAGAAATTGGAGGCAATATCACCGTGCTAGAAACACAAAATAGTGCGATTATCATTGATGTGGGCATGAGCTTCCCTGATGAGACAATGCATGGAGTAGACATTCTCATTCCAGATTTTAGCTATATCCATGCTATTAAAGACAAAATTGCAGGGGTAATCATCACTCATGCGCACGAAGATCATATCGGTGCAGTACCTTATCTCTATAAACAACTACAATTCCCACTCTATGGGACACCATTACCACTTGGTATGATTGGTAGCAAATTTGATGAACACGGACTTAAAAAATACCGCTCATACTTCAAAATAGTGCAAAAGCGCCAACCTATCAAAATTGGCGAATTTGAAATTGAGTGGATTAATATTACACACTCTATTATTGATGCTTCAGCTCTTGCTATCAAAACAGAAGCTGGGACAATCATTCACACAGGAGATTTTAAAATCGATCATACCCCAATTGATAATATGCCTACAGATTTACACAGACTAGCACACTATGGAGAAGAAGGTGTAATGTTGCTCCTTAGCGATTCAACAAACTCTCATCGCAGTGGCACTACGCCAAGTGAAGCGAGTGTAGGACCGACATTTGACACGCTTTTTCAACAAGCTAAAGGACGCGTCATTATGAGCACCTTTAGCTCAAATATCCATCGCGTATATCAAGCAATCAACTATGGTCGCCTTTATAATCGCAAAGTCGCAGTGATTGGAAGATCTATGGAAAAAAATCTAGAGATAGCGCGTGAGCTTGGCTATATTGAAATTCCCCAAAATATCTTTATCGAAGCACACGAGGTAGAAAAATACCCAGACAATGAGGTGCTTATTGTTACCACAGGTTCTCAAGGTGAAACGATGAGCGCGCTCTATCGTATGGCAACAGATGAACATCGCCATATTAAAATCAAGCCTAGCGATATGGTTATTATCTCTGCCAAAGCCATTCCGGGCAATGAAGGATCTGTCTCAACAGTGTTAAATTTCCTTATGAAAGCAGGAGCAAGGGTTGTCTACCAAGATTTCAGTGAGATTCATGTTAGCGGGCACGCGGCACAAGAAGAACAAAAGCTTATGTTACGCCTTATTAAACCAAAATTCTTCCTCCCAGTCCATGGAGAATACAATCACATCGCCAAGCACAAAGAAACCGCTATCAAATGTGGCGTGCTAGAGAAAAATATACTGCTTATGGAAGATGGCGATCAAATCGAAGTCAATCCAAACTATATGCGCAAAGTCCGCAGTGTCAAAAATGGCAAAATCTTTATTGATAATCAAATCAATCGACAAGTGGATACAGACATAGTTGATGATAGACAAATACTTGCTAATGAGGGAATTGTCATCGTGTTTATGCAAGTAAGTAAAGATCGTAAAATCATTGATTCTAAAATCGCGAGCTATGGACTAGTAGCCAACAAAGAGGATAAGGGATTTGAGAAAGAAATGAATGAAGTCTTGGAGCTTGTTGTCAAAAATTACAAAAAGGAGCATTTTAACGCCAAAACCATAGAGCACGAAATCCAAGGAGCATTTAAAAAGCATATATTCAAAAAGGTCAAAAAATATCCAACCATAGAAGCTATGGTGTATGTCCTATAGGAAAGCAATATGTCAGAAACAAATCAATATCTACAAATCGCCACGGAGGTTTTGCACACAGAATCTCAAGCATTGCTAGATTCTGCTAGTCGGCTAGATTCACAAAAACTCTACCAGATTATCCGCACTATTGCAGAATCTAAGGGAAAACTAGTGGTTATGGGCGTGGGCAAAAGCGGACATATAGGAGCAAAAATTGCCGCTACTCTCTCTAGCACAGGTACTCCTAGCTTTTTTCTCCACCCTACAGAGGCTATGCATGGCGATCTAGGTGTGATACAACACGATGATGTTATCCTTGCAATAAGCTATAGCGGTGAGAGCGAGGAGCTACTCAATGTTTTGCCTCACATTAAGCGCTTTGGTAATACCCTCATCACTATGAGTAAAAACGCACAATCTAGTCTTTCAAAAATGAGTGATTTGTTTCTTGATATTTTTGTGCAAAAAGAAGCTTGTCCACTCAATGTCGCACCCACAACCTCAACCACTCTTACGCTTGCACTTGGCGATGTATTGGCTGTGTGTCTTATGCACTATAGAGGCTTCACACACGAAAACTTTGCATCATTCCACCCCGGTGGTAACTTAGGAAAAAGGCTTTTTGTTAAACTAAAAGACTTAATGCAAACCACAAACCTCCCTATTGTAGATTCGCACACAACACTCAAAGAATGTATCCCCCTTATGAGTGAAGCGAGATTGGGCAATCTCCTTATTACGCACAAAAATAAGCTCATAGCGATTTTGAGCGATGGTGATTTGCGAAGGGCGTTGCTAAGAGAGGATTTTAGCCTAGAAGATGCGGTGCTAAAATATGCTACCAAAAATCCAAAGACCTGCAATACCCCTGATATGCTTGCCTTTGATGCCCTAAAACTTATTGAAGAAAACAAGATTCAAATTCTTGTCATCACAGATAAGCAGGATTCAATACAAGGTGTTATACACTTACATACGCTAATCACCGCCGGAATCAAATCATAAAGGAGTAGGCTATGTTTGAACGCATTGATAGTATCTTTAGAAATATCGAGGATATACGAGATGACATCAATATCTTGCTAGGCATGGCAAAAATCTCCATGCTTGATTATATTATGATTAAGCGTGGATCACAGGATATGCCAGAAACCCTAAATTTTACTCTACTCTCACAAATCGATGTAGAAGTCCAAAAGCTTAAGGCGGAAATAGATTCTCTTAACAAACTTAAGCGTGAAATGCTAATCTTTTAGAACAAAACAAACATAAAAAACATAATATAAATTGGCTAAGAGGCTTCAATACAAGCACAAGAAACATATAACATATAAAAAGGCTATTGAAGTGTGGAGCTATCTATTATGGTTATAACTCTGTCAAATGGGCATATATAAGTACTACCCACTAAAATATGATCCAAATAAGACAAAGCCACAAAAGATATACACTATTATGAACTCCCGAGTGATATTTGCAAGGGAAATATAATAGAATTTAATGTTAAAAAATACCTACAACAAGCTCACAGCAATCGCTATCAAATCAACCAAACCCTAGAAATGATGCTCCCAATTACTCCAATACCTTACACAAGGGGATTATGCTTTAGTTATCTTTGCTTATAAAGTAAAGAATTATACACCTACACCAAGCTAGATTATAAACCTCCTTTATCCCTTAGATTCGATGGCAAGGAATTAATGATAATAGAATGAGGAGAAGTGAAAAGAGAAAGCAGATTCTAAATATTTGATGCAGATTCTAAATATTTGATAAGGAAAATGTAACACATTACAGAATCTATTCCAAAGAATATAATGTTATAGATATAGAAAGACATTTATAAATCTAATCATCTAAAAGAACAAGGTACTTTAGAATCTATAAGCAAGATACTTCTTTACCTCAAGGAAGCTATTGTCTTTATATCAAAGATATAGAAATCTCCAAAGATTCAAACAAATTTTTACGCAAGAACTAGAGGGTATAAAGCTCTAAATATCTATACCTTAGATACACATACTCAATATAAACTCTCTTAAAAACAACTAGCTATACAAAATATGCCATATTGCATAAAACAAATATGCACTAAAAAATGCAAACAATACACCACAAAGCCTATCTATCCACATAAGCATTTTTTGCGTGAGGTAAGTCCTAAGTGCATTTCCTAACACAATCACACCCAAAAATGGCAAACTCAATGCACAAAAAAGCACCATAATACGCTCCCCCAAATCTACCTCCATAAAAGGAACAATAATCGTGGCAAAAAATAGTAATGCCTTAGGATTAGAAAGATTAATACCCAACGCCTTGAAATATAATCCCAACAAAGTCCGAAAATCCTTATCTTGTGGGCGTTGATTAATTTGTGTTATCGCACCCTCACAATTTACATTTACCAACAACACATACGCGAGATACGCCAAATAAACACCACCCACAAACATAAGGGCAATCTGTACAAATACATTGCCAAAAACATAACTAAGTCCCAAATACAAAGCACTCATAAACACAACCCAGCCACTTGCGATACCCAAAAATGCGACAAAAGCCGCTCGTATCCCTAAACATAAGCTTGTCTGTAAAACAAGTAAAATATCAGGACCAGGTGTCAATGCCCCCACAAAACCTATAACAAAAATTCCAAACAATCCAAAATGTTCCATATATTTATTTCCTTGATAGCCTTCTTTTGCTCTGCTTTGCATAAAATGTCCGCAGAGATTCTAATTCCATAATACTAAAACCCGCTTGTAATCTCGCATCAACATTGAGAATCCTTCCTGCAAGGCTAAAATGCTCAAATCTTTCACATAACGTAACAAAAGGCTGTGGGGTAAGCATATCTTTTTGGGCATACCTCCACCATATATCTCCTTTTTGCACATGACCCACCTCATCACGCAAAATAATCTCAAATACTTCTGTAATCTTAGATTTAAGTGGGAGGTTTGTTTGCATAAGTTTTTGCAATACAAAAGGATTGGCATCCAAACCCTTTGCTTCCAACCCACGATGCACCACTCCCATACGCCACTCCAAACTTGTCTGTGTCGCCTGCATTGCCTCAAAAAGTGTGCTATGCACAGGAAACGCACCATATACAGAATCTAGCTCACCTAAAAGCTCCTCCAAAAGCCCAAAATGCTTCAACTCCTCATCTGCCACGCTAAGCCAATCCATATAAAATGCCAAAGGCATATCCCTAAAACGATAACAAGCATCAAGTGCCAAAATAATCGCACTAGCTTCTATGTGGGTTACAGAGTGCAAGATCTTCGCCAAAGCAAGTTTAGATTTAGCATGATTTGGGCGGCGAATCTTAAGTGCGGAGGTATTATTATCGTGCATAATCCACAAGCTCTCTAAATCCGAACTTGGGCGCACACAAATATTCGATGTAAAATCTACACATCCTCGTTTGACATCATCATAAAAGGGCACAAATTTTTCTCGTATTTGAGTAAAACTTGTGCTTTGTAGTATATCCTCTAATGCTTCAAAAAACGCCACTTTCATAGGCAAAATTATAGCGATTTTTAGTATAATCTCTCCAAAATTAAAAAGGCTAAAAATTCTTACAATGACTGAGGAGCGTTTATGCAATGCAAAATTTGTTCGAGTCCGGTAGAAAAGGTATTTGAAACTGAGATTCTTCAAAAATACCAAGAAGGATTTTATAAATGCCAATCCTGTGGATTTCTCGGGGTAGGTGAGGCACATTGGCTATCTGAAGCCTACACAAATGCTATAAACGCTTCTGATACGGGAATTGTGGCTAGAAATCTCTCACTATACAAAATAGTTAGTCTTATTGCCTATAATATCTTTGGTTTCCGATCCAAAAACGTAATTGGGGGGGGGGGCAAGCACACTTGTTGATTTTGGGGGCGGCACTGGGTTGCTTGTTCGTCTCTTGCGTGATGTTGGCATTGAAGCATTTTGGCAAGATGAATATTGTCAAAATATTTTTGCACGTGGATTTGAATGGGATTGCAACACAAAGCCAACGCTATTAACGAGTTTTGAAGTTTTTGAACATCTTCCAAATCCTATGGAGCAAATCTCTGCCATGTTTGCCGTATGTCCTAATATATTGTTTACTACAGAATTACTTCCCTGCCCTATTCCTCAATATAATGGCAAGGATACTTGGTGGTACTATGGTTTTAAACACGGACAACATATTAGTTTCTACACAAAACAAACTCTCGAATATATAGCCAAACAAAAAGGTGTGTTCCTATCCTCATATAGAGGCATTCATTTATTTAGTCAATACAAAGTTAATCCTGTATTGTTTGCCACACTCATACGCTTTGCCAACAAAGGATCATTTTGGATTCTCAAACATTTTTTACAAAGCAAAACGCTTAGCGATCATCAACTCCTCTCTGCCACTCTACCCTAATTAACAAACTTTGACTACAATACCCACGAATTACTCAGGTGGAGAATCTTCATGGAATTTAAAGGCAAAAACAATCCCTCGTTAGCAAACCCAATTTATACCCCAGATTTAACAACGATGGAATTTGATATCATCGATATTCGCGATGAAAGCGATTATGGTTATGCACATATAAAAAACTCTCAACATTTCAATAACGCACAAGATGTCTATAACTACGCACAAAAACACAAAGACAAAAACATCTTGCTTGTTTGCTATAGTGGTCATACGGCTAGTGTGTTGGGAAGTCATCTTGTAGAAGCTGGGTGTGAAAATATCTATTATTTTGACGATTATTTCACACATTTTGAGCTTTTGGGCTTACTCAACACACAACAATCCTAAAAATTTCAAAAGCCTACCAAAAGCACTCTAGACAAAATGCAAATGTCTCAACACCACAAGGAGCAATAATGATTCTCGCCACATTTTTACAAGCGATCGCAACCATAGCAAGTATGTTGCTTAATCTCTACATTTGGATTCTTATCATCGCCACGCTCATTAGTTGGGTGCGTCCTGATCCATACAACCCTATTGTGCAAGTCCTTTATCGCCTAAGTGAGCCAGTTTTTGCCAAGGTGCGCAAACTAATACCCACCAACATAGGAGGATTAGATTTTGCGCCACTTATCGTCATTGTAGCGCTAAAGTTTATTGACCTCACGGTAATACAGATTCTCTATAGATTCGCGCAAGGTATGTAATGCACAAAAAACTTGCTTATATTTTAGCATTGTGGAGCATTTTTGCAATACAAGCCATTGCCCAAGAAATTACCCTAAAATTTTTAGAATCTAAACCAAAAGGATTGGCGCGGGATTTTTATATTTGGCGTTTTCTTAGTGATGAAAATACTTCTTTGCAAGACGCGCTCAAAGCTTATGAGCTTGTCTATAGAAAAACCCCAAAACTCACAACACTTCTAGAAAAAAAAGGTATGCCACACGAATTACCAAGGGAATTGTATTGCAAAAGTTTAAGTTTTGAATCTTTGCTAAAAGAAGATGAAGAATGTATCAACTATGGCTTAAAACTAAGCCTCATTCCAAATCTCTCACCACAACAATTACATACCCTAAAGGCAAAAATCTCCTCAAATAAAACTCTTAGTCAAAAGGTAGATATTCTAAGCTCTAAAATGGTGCTTACAAAAATGCTCCAAAGCGATGCCAAAACCTTTGCACAAATCTATAACGCACTTACCCAAACACAACGCGAAACATTCATAAATCAAGCTGTAAAACCCCAAAGGCTAAAAAAACTTGCTGATGAAAATATTCCAGTATTTAACAAAATGCTCCAAAGCATTATTCTTTCAGATTCTTTACCTAAGTTTAAAAAATCCCTGCTTAATGCGCATATCACCAAAGCAAATCCCTATACGCTTTTTTTGCTTGGCATGCATGAACTTATGGCAAAAAACAAACAAAATGCACTCGCATATTTTAGGCTTACACACGATACTAGCAAGGATATGTTTTTACAAGATAAGGCACTTTTTTGGCAATATTATGTCAGCAAAGATAAAAAAATCCTCTCCAAACTTGCACAAAGCACAAATCTCGATATTTACACAATTTATGCCAACCAAAAACTCAAAAAAACTCCACAATATACGATTATTGCTGATTTCACACCTTTAAGCAAGAAAAAACCTCCCTTTAATATACAAGATCCCTTTGAATGGGAAATTTTACGCTCTAATCTCTCGCAAGTTGCAGATCCAAAAGCACTTGATGAACTCACACAAGAGTTTGCTTTTACAGATTCTCTAGCTCATATGGCTTATGTGCACAATCGTGCAACAAGATACCAAAACAATTACTTCCTCTCTCCTTTTATGCAAAACATAAAATGGAAAAATACTCACCAAAAATCACTAACCTATGCAATCGCTAGGCAAGAAAGCAATTTTCTTCCCGCACTCATTTCAACTTCTTATGCGCTAGGCATGATGCAAATTATGCCCTTTAATGTTGAGCCATTTACAAAAAGTATGGGTCTTGAAGACATCAAATTAGAAGATATGTTTAACCCTATCATTGCTTTGGAATTTGGGAGATTCTATCTTGATGAGCTAGAACGCGAGTTTAAGTACCCGCTTTTTGTGGCATATGCTTATAATGGGGGTCCGGGGTTTTTGCGTCGCACACTCCAACAAAAAAAACTTTTTCTAAAAAAACGAGAATACGAGCCATGGCTAAGCATGGAGCTTGTTCCTTATGAGGAAACTCGCATATATGGGCTAAAAGTCCTTGCAAATTATATTGTTTATCAAGAACTTTTTGGTAATAATGCCAATTTGGAAGAATTACTCAGAGCAACTCTAATCAACTAACCCTTAAGGAGCTTTTATGATCGATAAATGTTTATTTCCAGCAGCAGGATATGGGACACGATTTTTACCCGCAACAAAGGCAATGCCAAAAGAAATGCTCCCTATTTTAGTAAAACCACTTATTCAATACGGCGTAGAGGAGGCACTAGAAGCTGGGTGCCATACGATGGCAATCGTGACTGGGCGTGGCAAAAGAGCGATTGAGGATCATTTTGATAGAAATTATGAGCTTGAACACCAAATCGAGGGAACAGACAAAGAAGAACTACTAAAAGACATTAGACGTCTTACAAACCTTTGCAAATTTTCCTACACACGACAAGAGGAAATGAAAGGATTGGGACATGCTATTCTCACTGGTGAGGTGCTTATCGGACAAGAACCTTTTGCGGTAATATTGGCTGATGACTTATGTGTCAATCGTGGATCACAAGGTGTTTTATCTCAGATGGTAGATCTTTATAAACGCTATCGTTGCTCTATTGTGGCTATTGAAGAAGTAGAAAAAAAAGAAGTGGATAAATATGGGATTATAGACGGAGAAATGATAGAAGAAGGCGTGTATCGTATCAATAATATGATCGAAAAGCCTAGCGTGGATTCTGCACCTAGCAACCTCGCTATCATTGGGCGTTATATCCTCACGCCTGATATTTTTGATATTTTGCGTGTTACCAAGCCGGGAAAAAAAGGTGAGATTCAAATCACTGATGCCTTGTTAGAACAAGCTAAACAAGGAAGAGTGCTTGCCTATACATTTCAAGGTTCTCGCTATGATTGTGGTTCAATAGATGGCTATGTCAAAGCCACAACAGATTTATTTAAAACTTTTAAACCCTAAACCTGTTGCATAAATGTTTGATGTATTTTTTTATGTGATGTGTTGGCTAGTGATGTTTATCCTAGCTTTACCTATTGTATTTGCCGGACTCTTAAGCGTAGCGCTTGAAAATGATGAAAAACCCATAGCAAAAAATCCACTTGCGGAATTATACAAAGAGATTCTCGCACACAAAGATGACAAAAAAAAATTACAAGAAAACTACAAAACTTTTACCAAAAACTTTAGTACATGTACTCCAAATAACCCCGATTTTGATACATGGTTAAATATTATCTATAACCTTTCAATCAATTCTATCCTTATGGAAGCCGATGAAGTGGCAAAATTTCGAGATATGCTAGAAGACGCAAATCCAAGCATTGCAAAAGCTATCCAAAACAAAATAGGTAGTGCCCTACAACATAGAGAAAAACTATAAAGGAGTGCCTTATGGACTATCTTACCATTACTCAATCCCCAATCTTGAGCGGTGAAGTTGCTATTTCAGGAGCCAAAAATGCTGCGCTCCCACTTTTAGCCCTCACATTACTTAGCAAAGAATATGTGCGTATATCCAATCTACCAAATGTCGCAGATGTCAAGACACTCTCAAAACTCTTAGAACACTTAGGCGCGCATATAGAGATACTAGATTCACATACACTTAATATCAATTGTGCCAATATCATTCACACAAAAGCACTTTATGATATTGTGCGTAAAATGCGTGCTTCTATCCTAGTGCTAGGACCATTATTAGCGCGTTTTAGGAAATGTCAGGTGAGTTTGCCGGGGGGCTGTGCCATAGGTGCGCGTCCTGTAGATTTACACCTCAAAGCCATGGAAAAAATGGGCGCTCATATCCATATTGAAGGTGGCTATATCATCGCTAATGCCCCAAATGGCTTACAAGGTGCAGATATTTTATTTGACAAAATCTCAGTAACAGGAAGTGAAAATGTTATTATGGCAGCGGCTTTGGCTAAGGGTAAAACGCGTATTATCAATGCTGCCAAAGAACCTGAAGTAGTGCAACTTTGCGAGATATTAGCACACAATGGCATAGAAATTGAAGGCATAGGTAGCAATGAAATTTCTATCTATGGAAGCGATGGTGAACTTCCTGTATTTAAACCTTTTAGCGTGATTCCAGATAGGATAGAAGCTGGTACATATCTTTGTGCAGGAGCTATCACAAACTCACGCATTACGCTACGCGATACCGATAATACACATCTCCAAGCGGTTTTAGAAAAATTAGAAGAAATTGGCTTTAGCTTTGAGATTACAGAATCTAGCATTACCATACTTCCAGCACAAAAACGCAATGCCTTTGAAATCATCACGACAGAATACCCCGGATTCCCAACCGATATGCAAGCGCAATTTATGGCACTTGCCACGCAATGCGAGGGTGTGAGCGTAATAGAAGAGCGTTTATTTGAAAATCGATTTATGCATGTAAGCGAACTCCAAAGACTTGGGGCAGATATCAAACTCTCAGGCAACATTGCAAAAGTAAGTGGAGTAAAGCCACTCATAGGGGCGAATGTTATGGCGACAGATTTACGCGCATCTTCAGCACTTGTATTAGCTGCTCTTATCGCTAAAGGGAGCACGGATATACACAGAATCTATCACCTAGATAGGGGATATGAGGATTTAGAATCTAAACTTAAAAGATTGGAGGTGAAAATAATGAGACAAAAAGAATAATCTCTTAGAATGATAAAATGTAAAATTGCTTGTAAAAATTCTAAAATGCAAACACAAAGGAGTAAGGATGAAAAAACACATTTTAACACTAGCAACTTTGGGAATCTTTGGAGGTTTTGAACTTTATGCAAATGCGCAAAATATGGATGTTGAACTTGGGCATCATCACCATCATCATGGCAGTAATCCTGTGGAATTTCACGCCGATGTTGGAATTTTTGGCAAAAGCTCGGCATTTGCTTCAACACAGAACAATGCGAGACGAGATTCATACTCAATGCTGTATTCACATATGCTCATGAAAGCACAAGCTTTTGAAACACTAGATTTTGGACTCGGTATTGCTGCATTTGTGCCATTTAGTATGGATACAAATTTTGAAGGCACGCCCTACGAATATATAGGATCAAAGTTTATCACAAATAACGCCTATATAGCCTTTGAAAAAAAATTTGAAAACATAGACTTTGGAATCAAAGCCGGAAGATTTGAGGATGAGTTTGATTGGGTGGCTCACTCATTGCAAGGTGCATATGGTTACATACAAAATCCTTATGTGAAACTCTATGGGCTTTGGGTAGATGAACAAGCCCATATAACACGAGAATTTTCTACAGATTTTAATTTTTATCAAGATATGTATGACAACAAAGATCTTTTTGTGGGGGGATTAAGCCTCACTCTACCCTTTGTTGAATTTGCACCATTTGTATATCATATGCAAGATTTTTTTGATGTCTTTGGAGGCAAGATTATACTTTCATTTGGAAGAATTAATAGTTGGCATACTTCAACACTTGTGCATTATGCATACCTAAATTCTGCATTTTCAGGTGCCATGCATCAGGATCACGATCATGAGAGTCATGATGGGCACGGACATATCAGGGGTAACGGAGGTGATACATTCCTTGTGTGGTTGGAACAAAGCATTGCTTATAAAAACTCTCTAGAGTTTGGTGCTGGATACCAAAAAATAGGAAATGACGTCTTTGAGTTAGCCAATATGGGTTCTGTTTCACGCTTTGAAGCACATAATCACTCGCATAATAGTTTTGGGGTGATTCAACCTGGTGGTATGCATAGTGGAAGTCAAACAACAAATATGTATGATCTCCATACTGATACAATCTATGGCTTTATAGACATTGGTTTTTCAAAAGGTGCGATAGAAATACTTGGTCGCGATAGTCGTAGCGCACATAGAACGCAAAGCGCCTATTCTCTAGGGATGCGCTATTCTGCAACGCTTGATTTAGATCTTGGGCTTATTGGTGTTTATATGTTAGAAAATCACAAAGATGAGCAAACAGGCACTATAAATAGAAGTTTTGGGAAAGCATATATCCAATATAGCTTTTAAACTTTGGGGTATCAAGTATGAGAATTAGCAAAGATTCTATAGAGCGACTAAAAGAGCAAGTAGATATTGTGGATATTATTGGTTCATATATTGATCTTAAGCGCTCTGGGAGTAATTTCTCTGCTTGTTGCCCTTTTCACAATGAAAAAACACCAAGCTTTATGGTAAGTCCTGCAAAAAATATTTTTCACTGCTATGGTTGTGGCGTAGGTGGCGATAGTATTGCCTTTGTCATGCAATATGAAAAACTGGATTTTGCTCCAGCAATAGAACGTATAGCAGAAATGAGTAACTTCAAACTCCAATATGAAAATAACTACCAAAAAAAGAATGAATCTAGCTTATTAGAGGATATGGCAAGATTCTATCAACAACAACTCCACAATAACCCTCAAATGCTTGAATATCTCCAAAATCGTAAAATTTCTAGCGCGAGTATAGAATCTTTTCGATTGGGCTTTAGTCCTCAAAGTTTTGAGAGTATGAAATTTATTAACACAAATCACAACCACAACAAACAAGAAGCTATAGAGTTTGGTATCATTGGCAAAGATGAACAGAGAGAATACGCACGATTTACACAACGCATCATGTTCCCAATCCATTCACCAAATGGAAAAATCGTAGGTTTTGGCGGACGTAGCATAGATTCTAATGCAATGGCAAAATATATCAACTCCCCACAAAGCAAGATTTTTAACAAATCAAAATTACTCTATGGTTATCATATGGCTAAAGAATCTATCTATCGTGAAAAAAAAATCATTGTATGTGAAGGATATATTGATGTAATAATGCTTCATCAAGCCGGATTTAGAAATGCAGTGGCAACGCTAGGCACAGCCCTTACAAACGAACATATTCCACTTCTTAAAAAAGGCGATCCACAAATAATCCTAAGCTATGATGGCGACAAAGCCGGTATGAATGCTGCCTTTAGGGCTGCTAAAATGCTAAGCAGTATTAGTGCAGGTGGTGGTGTAGTTATTTTTGGCAATAATCTTGATCCTGCTGATATGGTTGCACAAAATAAATTTGAAGAACTCAAAACACTATTTATGCATCCAGTGAGTTTTATAGAATTTGTTATCGAACAAATTATTACAAACTATACTCTCACTGATCCACTCCAAAAACAACACGCACTTACTGAAATTACAGCTTTTACCAAGACACTTACGCCATTACTTCAAGCAGAATATGTACCTTTTATTGCTCAGCGATTACGCATAGCGCCAAACCTCATCAAAATCCATCGACACAACACCAAGCAAGAAGTTATTTTGCACCAAGATTCACAAAAATATCTCGCCGAAAGTGTGCTAATACGCACATTACTAGAAAATCCAGAGTGGATTAATATCGCAGCAGAATATCTGGAACCAAATATCTTTGAACATCACACTAGAGAATATCTTTTACTTTTGCAAGACCAAAACACCGATGAGGATATTACAAAAAATCCTTATTTTCGCCCATTGCTTATTGATGAAAACATTAAAAAACTCCAAACACTCCAAGAGTTTAAGGAACATATAAAACTTCTCGTGTTAAAAGCATACAAAAAAGATCTAGCACTCATACCAAGGCTTAATATTCATACCAAGCAAAAACTAGAATCTATTAACACACTTAAAGACAAAATAACTAAACTTACAAAAGGAGAACTTATCAGTTATGAAAAAAGCATTAGCACTCTTTAGTGGAGGTTGTGATAGCCTCATCGCTATGAAACTACTCAAAGATCAAGGCATAGAAGTTATTGCTGTGCATTTTAATATAGGGTTTGGTGGCAACAAAGATAAACTAGAGTATTTCAAAAATGCTACAGCACAAATCCCTGTGGAACTTAAAATTATTGATATTAAAAAGCAGTTTTTTGATTCTGTGCTTTTTAAGCCAAAATATGGGTACGGAAAATATTTTAATCCCTGCATTGATTGTCATGCTAATATGTTTGGTAATGCCTTTTCATATTTGCTTGAATGTGGCGCAGATTTTGTCATTAGTGGTGAAGTGCTAGGGCAACGACCAAAATCTCAACGCGCCCAAGCACTCGATGAGGTAAAAAAACTCGTGCGTGAGATTGGCAAAGATCCCAAATTTGACAAAATTCTTAGTCGTGATGGCAGTGATCCAAATAAACCAAAAACTCTTGATGAATTACTTTTGCGCCCAATGAGTGCCAAACTTCTTACACCAAGTTTTCCTGAAAAAATGGGCTGGGTAGATCGTGAAAAACTCTTAGATATCAATGGGCGGGGACGCACAAGACAATTAGAAATGATAAAGGCTTATGGGTTTAAATATTATGAAAAGCCTGGTGGTGGTTGCTTGCTAACTCAAGATTCTATTGCGCTTAAAATCAAAGATCTCACGGCTCATAGAAAAATGATTTTTGAAGATGTAGAGATGATAAAAGTAGGGCGGTATATGGTGTTAGAAAATGGTGCTAGGTGTGTGATTGGGCGAAATGAAGAAGAAAATAAAAAACTCCAAGCACCAAATCCAATGATGGAGCAAATTATCTTGTTAGATTCTGTAGGACCTATAGGGCTTATTGAAAAAAATGCATCCAAAGAAGATAAACTCTTAAGTGCACAAATTGTGTTAGGCTATGCTAAAACGCAAGATGGCGTAGAATACAAAGTGCGTGTTGGTGATGAGATATTTTGCACACAAAGCTTGCATAAAGATAAAAGCGCACAATATTTGCTTTTGAAATCTTAAATCATATAACAGGGAGCAAAAATGAAAAATCTTTTTTGTATTTTGGTAACTTACACAAAACCCATACATGAAATTGAGCAGATTTTGGCAGAACATCGTGCATATTTACAAAAAGGCTATGATGCAGGATTTTTGCTTGTCTCTGGTCCACAGAATCCAAAAATAGGCGGCTGCATTATAGGGCATTTTGCAAGCAAGGATACAGCTATTGCTTTTACACACAATGATCCTTATTACCTCAATAATGCTGCATCGTATGAAATTATAGAATTTAACCCTGTGCTACACGCAAAGTGTATCAAAGAATTTGTGCAAGATTAAAAACAAAACCAAGAGAAAATAAAGGGTAAAAATGAAAAAAAATCTCTCATTACTCTTACTAATCTGCATGGGAGTGGGCATAGGTGTGGGCATTTCTAAAATATATAAACACACACATGAACAAAAATTTATCCCCAATCAATACACTCCACAAGATTCTCAAGATATAGATTCAACACAAACACAGAATCTAGAACAATCCACTCAAGAATCTACACTAGATTCTGTCATTACACAAGATATTTTTTATAAAACACACCAAATTCCACAATTTCAAGAATACCCTGCAACTATGTATCAAGGACAATTTATGAAAGCTGATGAAAGCTGTATAAATTGTGAGGGTGGTCTACAAGAAGCACTAAAGCGAGGTATTATTGATTTTGGTGGCAAATATGCTCTCTACACACTTAAGCCAAATAATGCAGAAATAATGCTTGGTGCAGTGAATGTAGAAAATGGTGAAGTGCTAGAATTTCCTATACTCTATAAAGAGGTCACACCACCTTTTAAGTTCAATGTATTTGCAAAACCACAAAGTAATCTCATATGGGTGCAAGGGGTAGATTCTAAAAATAATGACATATATACAATAGGAGCTTATATTCTTAAAAATGGAAGTTTTCAAAAGATTCAAAGTTTTGAGATTGTCTTTAGTACTTCTGAAAATCTCACTCCACAATCTTTACAACAAGATTTATCTGATTCATCTCAACAAGGTATCGTGATCTTTTAGAGCTATTTTAAACGCTGTGAGTGTGTGATCGCCACAGCTATAGCATCGGTAATATCAAGGGGTTTAATCTCACCCTTGATATGCAAAAGACGTTTCACCATAAAAGCTACTTGTGTTTTATCTGCCTTGCCATTGCCTGTAAGAGCCTTTTTGACTTGCAATGGTGTATATTCTGCAAAATTGCCAAAATCTTGTAAAATCTTTAAACTCAATGCCCCACGAAATTGAGCAAGTTTAATAACACTCTTTGGATTATAGGCATAAAACATATCTTCTATAGCCACCTCATCAATTTTATGTGTCTGTAATATAATATCAAGCCCCTCTATAAATTCTACAATTTGAGCTTGTAAAACACGCTCTTTAATCTTAATAAATCCTGCTTCAATAAGCTTTAACGTATTATTTGTATAATCAATAACTGCATAACCACAATTTCTTGTTCCTGGGTCTATCCCTAAAATTTGCATCTTTAATCCATTTTAAAAGTTTTTTTTTTTATGATTTCAGCAACTTTTCACATATTTTTCACATATTTTTCCACAATCCACAGATGTATCAAGAAAGGCATTTTATGAACATTAATGATATATTAGATCAACTTAAAAAAGAAATATCTCAACACGAATATAATACATATTTTAAGATTCTAGAATTCGATGAAAACGCCTCCAGAGACGATTTACTGGTCTTTTATGCACCAAATAGTATTGTGGCAGATTGGATTGAAATACATTATCTTGATAAGCTCATATCTTGTGCCCAAGAAATCACAGGTATCCCGCCAAAAATTCACATAAAAACAAAAAAATTCACAAATGTTGTGAAAAGTTTAAAAAACAATAAAAATGCAAAAAATTCTGAATCTTCCCAACAAGCACACATTAATTATCAAGAAACTTTTGAAAACTTTGTGGTGGGAAAATCTAATCATCTTGCGTGGGATTCTTGTCAAAAAGTCGTAGAGATCCGAGGACGCATTAATCCTTTGCTTATCTATGGTCATACCGGTGTAGGTAAAACGCATTTACTAAATGCCATTGCAAATTCTGTGAGAGAAAAAAATGAAAAAGTGATTTTAGTTACTGCTGAACAATTTCTAAACGATTTTCAACTACGCTTACATAATAGGACAATGGATACATTTCGCAATATCTATAGAAAATGTGATTATTTGCTGATTGATGATGTCCAATTTTTTGGAGGTAAAGATCAAATTTGTGAAGAATTCCATAATACCTTTAATGCCCTGCATCAAGAAAGAAAACAAATCGTTATGACAAGTGATCAACCACCAAAAAAGATTCGAGGTTTAGAGGAAAGGTTGCGTTCGCGGTTTGAAGGGGGAATAGTCATAGAAATTGAAAAAACCGATTTAGATACAAAAAAAGAGATTATCCGCTCAAAATGTAATCTAAATTCTATCGTCCTTGATGATGAAACAATCAACTTTATCGCCACCAAACTTGATAACTCCAGACAGATTCTAGGAATTATCCAAAATATCAACCTCCAATCCAACCTAAACCCAGATGTCAAAAAAATTGAAATTGCCACAAGTGTGATGAAAACATACCAAAGAGACATATCAGAAAATATCACAATAGATAAGATTCTCTTTTTTGTAGGCAAGGAACTTAACATTAAACCAAGTGAAATAACTTCAAAAGGAAAAAATCAGCGTATAGCCAAAGCACGCAGAATCGCAACATATCTCACACGAAAACTTACGCATAATTCTATGCCACTCATTGCTAATGAACTTAATATGAAAGACCATAGCTCTGTAAGTAAAGCAATAAAAGCTATGGAAGAAGCTATAAAAGAAGATGAAAATCTCAAAAATGTCGTTGAAGAAATAGAAAACAACATAAAAAACGACAATATCCCACAAGTTTAAAGCAACACCAAAACAATTTTAGGTATAATTTAGCGCTTTTTCGAGTAAGAGATGGGAATAAATGTGAAAAATATAATAAAGCATTGTGAAATATTTTTGACTGAAAAAGTCGCCAAAATAGGCAAAAATAAAAATATTTCACATTTTCACAAACTCTACTACTACTACTAAAAATTATTTACATAAAAAGGGGCTATGATGAAACTTAGCATTTCAAAAACACCTTTTGAGATCATACTCTCAAACTTCCAAAGCTTTTTAGAAAAACGAGATATTTCACAAATCACTTCACACATTTATTTTGAATGTATAAATGATACATTGATTTTAAGAGCTACAGATTATGAAGTAGCTATTCAATCCCAGATAGAAATTCAAGCACAAGAAGAAGGCAAAGCTACTGCAAACGGACGAGATATTTTAAATTTTATCAAAAACCTTAAAGAAGGTGATGTTACACTTGAAACACAAGATGATTTACTTATTATAAAACAAGGACGATCAAAATCAAGTCTCCAAATGTTTAACGTGCATGAGTTTCCAAGTCTCCCAGAATTTTCCCAATCTCAACAAATTAATATAGAATCTCATAAATTTCTTAGTTCAATCAAAAAAATCAACTCAACTGCTGAAACAAATAATGCCAAATTCGAGTTAAATGGCGCTTTTTTAGACATCAAAGAATATTCTATAAATTTTGTAGCTACAGATACAAGACGCCTTGCTATCGTTAAATACGACACACAAGGTATCAACACACTTTCTCTTATCATTCCTAAACGCGCCATGAATGAGATTCAAAAGCTTTTTGTTGATAACATAGAAATCTTTTTTAACACAACATACATTATTATCAAATCCCCAACTTATCTATTCTTTAGTAAGGTTATCAATGCTAAATACCCAGATTATGAAAAAATTATCCTAAAAAGCTTTAAAAATACTCTCAAACTTCCAAAAGATAAATTTATTGAATCTATTAAGGTTGTAAGTTCTTTATCAAGTAAAATTAAAATCACACTTAATACTAATGAGATCCTTTTTGAATCTATTAGCGACAGAAATCATAAAGCAAGCACACAAATTGATATTCAAACAGGTATGCAAGAAGAATTCACATTTGGTGTAGATTCTAAAAATATTACAGATTTTTTGGCACAAGTAGATTCAGCAGAATTTACTATGGCACTTAATGAACAAAATTCTCCATTAACTCTTATAGATAATAACTTTAGCACAATCATTATGCCTATTATTTTATAGCATTGTAGGGAGTTAGCAAAGTATGCAAAACTATAGTGGGAAGAATATTAAAGTCCTAAAAGGACTTGAAGCCGTTAGAAAACGACCGGGAATGTATATTGGTGATACCAATATTGGTGGATTACACCATATGGTTTATGAAGTTGTGGATAATTCCATCGATGAAGCTATGGCAGGTTTTTGTGATACAATTAAAATAACATTGACAAACGAAGGTAGCGCTATTATAGAAGATAATGGACGAGGAATTCCAGTAGATATTCATCCTACAGAAAATATTCCAACTGCTACCGTTGTCTTGACAATCTTACATGCAGGTGGAAAGTTTGACCAAGATTCTTATAAAGTTTCTGGTGGTTTGCATGGTGTGGGTGTATCAGTAGTTAATGCTCTTTCTTCTAGATTGATTATGACTATCAAAAAAGATGGCAATATCTATCGCCAAGAATTTGCCAAAGGTATTCCACAATCAGAATTAGAAATTATTGGTAAAACAAATGAGCAAGGCACGACAATAGAATTTTTCCCAGATGGTGAAATTATGGAAGTGCTAGAGTTTAATAAAGAGACTTTAGCGCGTCGTTTTAAAGAGATTGCTTATTTAAATAAGAACATTACTATCACATTTTTTGATGAACGAAGTGGTGTGCAAGAAGTTTATCATTTTGAAGGTGGGCTTTTACAATTTGTTCAAGATTTAAATCATAAGCCTTTAGTCTCCCAAATTATTAATTTTGAAACCAATGATCAAGATGTAGAAGTAGAAATTGCTTTAGCCTATAATGATGGATATGATGAGAAAGTTTTAAGTTTTGTGAATAATATACGCACTCCAGAGGGTGGAACACACGAAGCAGGTTTTAGAGCAGGGCTTTCTAGAGTAATTGTGAATTATATCGAGGCTAATGCAAATGCACGTGAAAAAGATTCTAAAGTTACAGGTGATGATGTCCGCGAAGGTTTAGTAGCCATCGTTTCGACAAAAGTAATTGAACCGCAATTTGAGGGACAAACAAAGGGTAAATTAGGAAGTTCATTTGTTAAACCTATAGTCCAAAAGCTTACCTACGAAAAACTCAATAAATTTTTTGAAGAAAATCCAAATGATGCAAAAGCGATTATGCAAAAAGCTATTATGGCAGCTCGTGGTCGTGAAGCTGCCAAAAAAGCAAGAGATTTAACACGCAAAAAAGAAAGTTTTTCTGTAGGCACATTACCAGGAAAACTCGCAGATTGTCAAAGTAAAGATCCAACCGAATCTGAAATTTATCTCGTGGAAGGGGATTCTGCAGGTGGTAGTGCAAAGCAAGGTCGTGATAGAGGATATCAAGCGATTTTACCATTGCGTGGAAAGATTCTCAATGTCGAAAAATCTCGCCTTGATAAGATTCTAAAATCTGATGAAATCAAAAATATGATTACAGCCTTTGGGTGTGGTATAGGTGATGAGTTTGCTATCGAAAAATTGCGTTATCACAAAATTATCATTATGACTGATGCTGATGTTGATGGTAGCCATATTCAAACACTTTTAATGACATTTTTTTATCGTTATCTTAAACCACTTATCCAAAATGGACATATTTATATTGCCCAACCACCACTTTTTAGATTCAAAAAAGGTAAAAAAGAGGTGTATTTAAAAGATGAAAAAGCATTGAGTGAATATCTCATTGAAAATGGGATTGGAAATTTTGAGTTTGAGGGTATAGGGAATACCGAACTTTTAGAGATTTTAAAATATATTTCTCATTATCGTTTTGTATTAAAGGAACTTGAGAAGCAATATCCAATGCTTGAAGCTATAAAATTTCTTATCCAAAATCCACAGATTCATACTAATGAATATCAAAAGCTTTTTATAGAGCTTGAAAAGTTTCTGCAAACACAAAAGTGTAATATTTTGAATAAGGAAATTACACAAATGCATTTGCGACTTTATGTGCAAACTCGTGTAGGACTTGTGGAGCTTTTGATTGATGAGAATCTATGGAGTAATAATTTTTTTAAAGAAGGCTTATCAGTTTATAAAAATATCCAAGATAGGGGGTTAAGCTTTTTACAAGATAAAGATCCTATTGCATTACTTGAAGAGATAGAATCTAGCGCCAAAAAAGATGCTTATATCCAAAGATATAAAGGTTTGGGAGAAATGAATCCAGAACAACTTTGGGAAACAACGATGACTCCAGCCAATAGAACGCTCCTTCGTGTGAGTTTAGAGGATGATGTGAGTGCTGATGAGGTTTTCACACTCTTTATGGGTGATGAAGTTGAACCTCGAAGATTATATATCCAAAATAATGCAAAGAATGTCAAACACCTAGATGTATAGATGAAAACTCTCACAATCATAGATACTTTTGGGTTTTTTTTTCGTTCTTTTTATGCCCTGCCACCATTAAAAAATAAAGAAGGCTTTCCCACAGGTCTTTTATTAGGATTTTGTAATCTTTTAAACAATCTTTATAAAGATAAGAATTGTGATTATATCCTTTTTGCCCTAGAAGGACAGGGTAAAAATCGTCGAAAGATTCTTGATCCGCGTTATAAACAAAATCGCCAAGAAGTCCCAAAAGAACTACTTTTACAACTTCCTATTGCAATTGAGTGGATTCAAAAAATGGGTTTTGTAAATCTAAGTGTAGATGGATATGAAGCTGATGATGTAATCGCTTCTACAAGTGTTTTAGCACATAAAAGGGGTTTAAATGTGCGTATCATTAGTCATGATAAAGATTTATATCAACTTATAGATTCACAAACTTATATCTATGATCCCATAAAAAAAATAGAAATACATGAGGAGCAATGTCAGGAAAAATTTGGTGTTTTGCCTTGTGAGTTTATTGATTATCAAAGTCTTGTTGGAGATAGTAGTGATAATGTTGCAGGTATCAAAGGTATAGGTGCTAAAAGCGCACAAAAACTTATCAAACATTTTCAGAATCTAGAATCTTTATATCAACGAAGTGATGAGATAGCCCAAGTTTTAACTCCGCGGTTACAAAGAATTATTTTGGATTCTAAGGATGAAGCATTTCTTGCAAAATCTCTTGTAACTTTAGTAAAAGATATTCCATTAGAGATAGATTTTGCCCAATGTGCAATGCCAAGTCAAAATCCGCTTTTAGAAATTGTTGATGCATTGCATAAATATGAATTTAATGGGATTCTTACAAAGATTCAAGGTCCAAAATATAATTCTCTCTCTACCGCTCCAAGTTTTAAGAATGCTGTGTTTTCGCAACAAATTTCACAATCTAGCACTTTTATATATGAATACATAATGATAGATTCACAATCCACACTTTTTACACTTATACAATCTATACCAAAAGATGCGCTTATAGCTTTTGATACTGAAAGTGATGGACTTGATACTAAAGAAGCAAATATTGTGGGCTTTAGCTTTAGTATCGATGGACATAAGGGTTATTATGTGCCATTGGGGCATACTTATTTAGGTGTCCAGACACAAATAGATAAACAAAGTGCCAAAATTGCTTTGGAAAATATTTTTTCTCATACACTTATAGGGCATAATCTTAAATTTGATATAGCACTTGTATATCATAATTTTGGTATTAAACCCCAAAATACCATTATTGATACGATGGTTTTAGCTTGGCTTTTAGATAGTGCAAAACCAGTGGGACTTGATAAACAAATGTTACAATGGTTTGGGCATAAGATGATTAGTTTTGAAGAGATTGTAGATAAAAAGCAAACTTTTGCAAATGTAGATGTAAATCTTGCTTCACAATACGCTGCTGAAGATGCAGTAGCAACATATTGTTTGTATAAACGTTTGAAACAAGAATTTGAACAAAGAGGACTTAAATCTATTTTAGAACTTGCTAGAGAGTTAGAATTTCCTTTTGTAAATGTTTTGGTGCAAATGGAGATGGAAGGTATCAAGATTGATACGACATTATTTCGAGAATATAATAAAGATTTTACAAAGATTTTACATTCTCTCACACAGCAACTCTATGAATATGCGGGAGAAAATTTTAACATTAATTCCCCACAGCAACTCTCCCAAATTCTTTTTACTAAGCTTGGATTACAAAGTGGGCGTAGTGTCAAAGGGGGACTTAGCACAGATGAACGCACATTAAGCAATATAGCCCATTCTCACCCCATCATACCACTTGTGCTTGATTATCGTGAAATGAATAAATTAAAAAATACCTACATTGAGCCACTTTTAAAATATGCTAATAAAAATATTGAACATAAAATTTATACTTCATTTTTACAGACAGGCACCGTAACAGGACGCTTAAGCTCCAAATCTCCAAATCTCCAAAATATCCCCGTTCGTAGTGAATATGGTCGCAAGATTCGTAAAGGATTTATAGCAAAAGAGGGATATAAATTGATTAGTGTGGATTATTCTCAAATAGAATTGCGACTTCTTGCACATTTTAGTCAAGATTCACATCTTATAGAAGCTTTTAAGCGGCAAAAAGATATACACTATGAAACAGCTTTGCGACTTTTTGGTGAAGCTCAAGCACACAATAAGCGCTTTATTGCCAAAACGATTAATTTTGGGCTTATTTATGGTATGGGTGCGCGTAAACTTAGTGAAACACTAAAAATCACTCACAAGGAAGCAAAAGAATATATTGAAAGTTATTTCAAACTTTTTCCAACGGTTAAAGACTATCTACATAATCAAAAAGAATTTTTGCTTGAAAATGGTTATACACAAACCCTTCTAGGGCGCAGACGATATTTTGATTTTAGCGATGCTACGGAATTTATGAAGGCAAATTATATCCGTGAGGGCATAAATTGCATTTTTCAAGGTAGCGCAGCCGATCTGATTAAACTATGTATGTATAAAATTTATCAAAATTACCAAAATAGTGAATTACAAATGCTTTTACAAGTGCATGATGAGTTGATTTTTCAAGCTCCAGAATCAAAAGTTGAGGAGTTTTTACCTCACATAGAATCTCTTATGAATTCTATTTACACACTTTTAGTGCCACTTAAATGTAGTGTGAGTGTGGGAGATAATTGGGCAGATTTGAAGTAGATTCTACAAAAATTTACAAAAATATCGATGTTAGGGACTAAAAACTTTTTGCAAAGGAATTGTGATGACAAAAGAAATGTTTGATGATGAAAAAGATATAGATATGAATTTAGATGGTGATATGCCCCAAGTTGCTGATAAACAAAACAAAAAAGCCAAAGAGGTTATGCAAAATTTAGAGACATTTTTTAAAGAAGAAGAGAGTAGTTATGTTACATATGAAAAAATTGCACAAATTCTTGCCAAAGCACCAAGTGCAGCACAAGTGCGCAAGATTAGAGAAATGGCTAAAAAATATAAAAAAGAATTGTTAAGTTCCTCTGAAGCGGCAAAAAAACTCAATATGGAAGATCAAATAAAATCGCAAGAAGAGCGTAAAAAAATCATTGATGATGAACTTGAAGATGAATTTGACTTTGCCAAAGAGCGAGAGTTATTAGAATGGAGTAGAAGTGATAGTCCAGTGCGAATGTATCTGCGTGAAATGGGGCAGATTCCGCTTTTGACGAAAGAAGAGGAAGTTGATCTTTCTAAAAAGATTGAATTAGGTGAAAGCACGATACTTGATGCGATTTGTTCGGTGCCATATTTGATTGATTTTATTTATGATTACAAAGATGCACTCATAAATCGTGAGCGACGTGTCAAGGAACTTTTTAAAAGTTTTGAAGATGAAGAAGAGGAAGATTCTGAAGAAGAAATTGATGAGCTTGAAAATGAAGAAGATTCTGCTACTAAAAAGCCAATCAATAAGAAGGATCAAAAACGCATAGAAAAAGTGTTGGAGAATTTTAAAGCACTTGATAAGGCAAAAAGAGATTGGCTTAAAGTATTAAACGCTCAAGAGGAAGAGGCACAAAAAGATGAAGATGAACTTGTTTATATTTTGCTTTTGGCGCATAAAAAACAGATTCTCAAAGAAAAATTACTAGATTTAGGACCAACAAGTAAACTTATAAATGAGCTTGTTAAAGCAATGGAAAATACCCTAAAAAGTGGCGATGGTTTTGAGAAGGAATTAAAAAGACTTGAATATAAACTACCTCTTTTTAATGAGGCACTTGTAAGTAATCATAAAAAAATCTTAGAAAACATCACAAATATGAGTCGCGAGGAGATTGCTGCTGCAGTGCCAGAAACAACTATGATAAGTGTGTATATCGAGCTTAAGAAACTTTTTCAGACAAAAGAAGCGAGTGAAGGAGGCTTTAATCTTGAGCCAGAAAAATTAAAAGAGATTCTTGAGCAAATAAAGCGGGGTAAAAATATCTCCGATAAAGCAAAAGCAAAAATGGCGCGATCAAACCTGCGTCTTGTGGTGAGTATCGCCAAGCGCTATACAAATCGTGGATTGCCATTTTTGGATCTTATACAAGAGGGCAATATAGGGCTTATGAAAGCTGTTGATAAATTTGAATACAAAAAGGGCTTTAAATTTTCGACATATGCGACTTGGTGGATTAGGCAAGCTATTTCTCGTGCAATTGCCGATCAAGCACGCACGATTAGAATCCCTATCCATATGATAGAAACAATCAATAGAATCCATAAAATTATGCGTAAGTATATGCAAGAACATGGAAAAGAGCCAGATGTAGAATTTATCGCTCAAGAGGTTGGACTTCCTGTAGATAAAGTTAAGAATGTGATTAAGATTACCAAAGAACCAATAAGTCTTGATGCGCCTATAGGAAATGATGATGATGGAAAATTTGGGGATTTTGTCGAGGATAAAAGTTCTATGGGACCTATGGATTTTATCCTAAAAGAAGACTTAAAAGCACAAATTTATGAGGTATTAGATCAACTTAACGATCGTGAAAGAGCGGTTATTAGAATGCGTTTTGGGTTACTTGATGATGAAAGTGATAGAACACTAGAAGAAATTGGTAAAGAACTAAATGTAACGCGTGAGCGTGTGCGCCAAATAGAATCTAGCGCAATAAAGAAGCTAAAACATCCAAAAGTAGGGCGAAAACTCAAAAATTATATAGAAGAATAAGCTTCTTGTTATGTCATATATGTTAAAACTTTAAATATTTTAACATAATAAAGTTTAGTCTTTTATACTAAACTTTATTTATTCATTTACTATAAAATATTGACTTATTTAATAAAATCTATTAAAATTATCGCACTTAAGTTTTTTAAGTGCTAATTATTTACATTACTCACAAGGAGAAATTATGAAATTCACACCGCTTGGAGAGAGAGTTCTCATACAGAGATTAGAAGAAGATACTAAAACAAGCTCAGGCATTATTATCCCAGACAATGCCAAAGAAAAGCCTCTTATGGGAAAAATTAAAGCTTTGGGTGAAAAAGTCACTAAAGAATGTCCAGCACTCAAAAAAGATCAAGTTGTTATGTTTGAGAAATACAAAGGTAGCGAAGTCAAACTAGACAATGAAGAATACATCGTGCTAGAAGTTGAAGATATTCTAGGTATTATTGAAAAATAATTTTACAACATAAATTTACATTAAGGAGTTTATCATGGCAAACAAAGAAATTCACTTTGCAGATTCTGCAAGAAACAAGCTTTATGAAGGCATTAAACAATTAAGCGATGCAGTAAAAGTGACTATGGGACCAAAAGGGCGTAATGTTCTTATTCAAAAATCTTATGGTGCACCAGCTATCACAAAAGATGGTGTGTCTGTAGCAAAAGAAGTAGAACTTGCTGATCCAATTGCTAATATGGGTGCACAGCTCGTTAAAGAAGTTGCAAGCAAAACTGCTGATGCAGCAGGTGATGGCACAACAACTGCAACCGTTTTAGCACATAGTATTTTTAAAGAAGGCTTACGTAATATTACTGCAGGTGCAAATCCTGTTGAGGTAAAACGCGGTATGGATAAGGCTAGTGAAGCAATTATCGAAGAGCTTAAAAAAGGAAGCAAAAAAGTTGGCGGTAAAGATGAAATCGCACAAGTAGCAACTATTTCGGCAAATTCTGATGATAAGATTGGTAGTCTTATTGCTGAGGCTATGGAAAAAGTAGGTAAAGATGGCGTGATCACCGTTGAAGAAGCTAAAGGTATTAATGATGAACTTAATGTGGTTGAAGGTATGCAATTTGACAGAGGATACCTTTCTGCATATTTTGTAACTAATACTGATAAAATGATTGCACAGCTTGAAAACGCGTATGTGCTTTTGACAGACAAAAAAATCTCAAATATGAAAGAGATTTTGCCTTTGCTTGAAGCTACCATGCAAAGTGGTAAGCCACTTCTTATCATTGCTGAGGATATTGAAGGTGAAGCACTTACAACATTAGTTGTAAATAAACTTCGTGGTGTGCTTAATGTCTCTGCAGTGAAAGCACCGGGCTTTGGCGATAGAAGAAAAGCAATGCTTCAAGATATTGCAATTCTTACAGGTGGACAAGTTATCAGTGAAGAGCTTGGTAAAACACTTGAAGCAGCCAGCTTGCAAGATTTGGGACAAGCAGCACGCATTGTGATTGACAAAGACAATACAACCATCGTAGATGGTAAGGGTAAAGCTCAAGCTGTTAAAGAAAGAATTGCACAAATTAAAACAGAGATTGAGAATACTACAAGTGATTATGATAGAGAAAAACTTCAAGAACGCCTTGCTAAACTTAGTGGCGGTGTGGCAGTGATCAAAGTTGGTGCAGCTACAGAAGTAGAGATGAAAGAGAAAAAAGATCGTGTAGATGATGCACTTTCTGCGACAAAAGCAGCGGTTGATGAAGGTATTGTTATCGGTGGTGGTGCAGCACTTATCCATGCAGCGCAAAAAGTTAAACTCAAATTTGAGGGTGATGAGGCAATTGGTTATGACATCATCAAACGTGCTATCAAAGCACCTTTGGCGCAGATTGCAGCAAATGCTGGATTTGATAGTGGTGTGGTTGTTAATGAAGTGCAAAATGCTAAAGAAACAATAGGCTTTAATGCTAGCAAAGGCGAATATGTAGATATGTTTAAGGCAGGTATCATCGACCCACTTAAGGTAACTCGTATTGCTTTACAAAACGCAGTATCTGTTTCTAGCTTGTTGCTTACTACAGAAGCGACAATTAATGAGATTAAAGAAGATAAACCAGCTCCAGCGATGCCAGATATGGGCGGTATGGGTGGAATGGGCGGTATGATGTAATTTTGTCTAATATTCTATCCATAGAATACCTAGCTATATGTTAGGTATTCTGTCTTCTTTACTCCTGCATATATGAAATTTTGTATTATTCATCTCTTGTTTGTAGCTTTTGTTTTGGATTGATAGAGATTGTGAATCTTAGGATTCTAAGGCAAGAGAGGGTTTTTTGGAATAATAGAAAATTTTATGTTTTTAAGATACAATGCTAAAAAAGTGCTTTAGATAAGGATTGATAGAAATGGATGTGCGTGCTGCATTTTTAGATTTTTTTCAACAAAAAGGGCATAAGATTTATGATTCTATGTCGCTTGTGCCAAATGATGCGACATTGCTTTTTACAAATGCGGGTATGGTGCAGTTTAAAGATATTTTTACAGGTAGGCTTCCGCGTCCGCAAATCCCCCGCGCTACTAGTTCACAGATCTGTATGCGGGCAGGTGGCAAACATAATGACTTAGAAAATGTTGGTTATACTGCGCGTCATCATACGCTTTTTGAGATGTTAGGAAATTTTAGTTTTGGAGATTATTTCAAACAAGATGCCATAGCTTATGCGTGGGAATTGCTTACTAAAGTTTTAGGCTTTGATGAAAAAGTGCTTTATGTGAGTGTGCATGAAAGTGATGATGAGGCATTTAAGATTTGGAGTAATTATATAGACCCTAGCAAAATAATGCGTATGGGTGATAAAGACAATTTCTGGCAAATGGGTGATGTAGGTCCTTGTGGTCCTTGTAGTGAAATTTATGTTGATCAAGGTAGTGAATTTTTTCACTCAAGTGAGGATTTTTTTGGTGGCGAGGGTGATAGATTCTTAGAAATATGGAATCTTGTTTTTATGCAATATGAGCGTGATGAAAGCGGGGTATTAAAACTCTTGCCAAGCCCAAGTATCGATACAGGTATGGGATTGGAGCGTGTGATTGCACTCAAAGAAGGTAAGATAAATAATTTTGACACTTCACTTTTTACACCGCTTATGCGATGTATTGAGAATTTAACACAACAAGAATATATTAGTGATGATGTCTTGCTGAGGGATTCCTATACGCAAGAGCAACGAGAGCATATCAAAGCTCGTATCTCAAGTTTTCGTGTTATCGCTGATCATGCGCGTAGCGTGGCATTTTTACTTGCTCAAGGCGTGCATTTTGACAAAGAGGGTCGTGGCTATGTATTGCGCAGAATCTTACGCCGAGCAGTTCGACATGGATACCTACTTGGACTTAAAGAAGCATTTTTATACAAGGCAATAGAAGTATTAGCACAATCTATGCAAAGCACTTACCCATGTCTTTTGGAGCGAAAAGATATAATTACCAAGCAGTGTAAAAGCGAAGAAGAGCGATTTTTAGAAACTATTGATGCAGGTATGGAGCTTTTTAATAAAGAATTATATACAATGGGTATAGCCTCGCAAAATACACATAGTAAGCATGAGATTCATACGCAAAAAAATAGAAAATTTAGTGGCGAAGTGGCTTTTAGATTGTATGACACCTATGGATTCCCACTTGATCTTACACAAGATATGTTGCGCGATAGAGGTATAGAAGTAGATATGCAAGATTTTGATTCTTGTATGCAAGCCCAAAAACAACGCTCTAAGACTAGTTGGAAAGGTAGTGGAGATAGTGTGCAAGAAGGTGATTTTAAAGAGATTCTTAGTGCGTTTGGTGAAAATACGTTTGTAGGTTATGATACAGATTGCATGCAGACAAAAATTTTGGCATTATTGGATTCTACATTTAAGCGTACACAATCTCTCCAAGCAGGAGCAGATGGCTATGTGTTTTTACATACTACGCCACTATATCCAGAATCTGGTGGTCCTGTGGGTGATAAGGGTGTGCTTTTGGACTCGCAAGGACAAGTGTGTGCTTCTGTGAGTGATACTAAAAAATATTTTGGACTTATTATTTCTCAAGTACATACAAACAAAGCACTTACTCAAGATCAAGAGGTAGTAGCCCAAGTGGATACTTCGCGCAGTGAAATAGCCAAACACCATTCCGCAACGCATCTTTTGCACCTGTCTTTGCGCAAGATTTTAGGTGAGCATGTTACGCAGGCTGGTAGTTTGGTTGAGGCACATCGTTTGCGTTTTGACTTTAGCCATACCAAACCTCTTAGTCAAGAGGAGCTTGAATATATAGAATCTGATGTGAATGCACAAATATGCACTGCAAATACACAAGTATGTGAGACTATGCCACTAGAGGTGGCAAAAGCAAAGGGTGCTATGGCACTTTTTGGTGAGAAGTATGCGGATAATGTGCGAGTGGTAAGCTTTGGAGATTCTGTTGAGTTATGCGGAGGGATACATGTATCAAATACCGCCCAAATTGGGGGTTTTTATATCACCAAAGAAAGTGGCGTGAGTAGCGGTGTGCGACGCATAGAAGCTGTGTGTGGGCATGCTGCTTATGAATGGGGCAAAAAGGCATTAGACACGCTTAAAAATGCCAAAGATGCGCTTAAAGTCCAAGATGTGTTAGTAGGAATTAGCAAGCTTCAAGCCCAACTAAAAGAACTTAAGCAAATTTCATCACATAGTGCAATAAGCAAAGAGTTTGCGTATGAGCAAATACAAGGATGTCATTTTGTGGTTACAAAGCTTGAAAATATTCAGAGTGCACAAGCAAAGGCATATATCGATGAGGTAAAAAATAAATACCAAAGTGTAGCGATTTTGCTTATCGTAGAAAATGAGGGCAAGGTTTTTATTGCCGCAGGGGTAAAAAATGCACCACTAAAGGCGGGATCGTGGGTTAAGGAGGTTGCACAGATTTTAGGTGGTAATGGCGGTGGGCGCGATGACTTTGCTACTGCTGGTGGCAAGGATGTGGCACATATTGATAGGGCTTTAGAGCGTGCGCGTGAGTTTGCACTAGAGTACCTTAGAGAGGGCAATTAGCTAAGAGTTTCGCAAAAAGAGGAGAATATGCGTAAGATTCTATACATCGGATTTGTGAGTGTGTGGGCGTTGTATTTTAGTGCTTGTTCACAAAAAGAACTAGAATATAACAAACCAGCGATGTATTGGTATCAAAACATACTCAAAGAAATCAATTTTGGGAATCTTGAGGGTGCGGATTCTAATTTTTCTTCTTTGCAATCTGAGCATATTAATTCACCTCTTGTGCCTGAAGCTATGTTAATCCTTGCACAGGCTCATATGGATAGAGAAGAATATTTGTTAGCAACTTTTTATGTTGATGAGTATGAGAAGCGTTATTCTACTATCGGTGATCAAGATTATTTGGGATATCTCAAAATTCTTGCAAATTATTATGGATTTAAAAATTATGCTAAAGACCAAGAGTTTATGTATCGTTCTATTAGTGAAATAGAAACATATTTAGAAACTTTTCCAAATAGTCGATACGCACCATTTGTTGAGTATGTGTTTATTAAATTTAAGCTTGGTGAAAATGATTTGAATACAGCAATTGCTAATGTCTATAAGCGTAAAGGCAAGGAGCAGGCGCAAGAAGATTATCTCTCAAGAAATCAAGATATCATCGAGGGACTTAAAATTAAATCCTCATATATTCCTTGGTATGTGCGGATTTTTAACTGGTAATAAAATTTAATAAGAGGTTTACAATAATGCATAATGATGATACTTTAGAATTTCCGATGACCTTACCCTTGCTTGTGCAAGATGATCTTTTTATTTATCCATTTATGATTTTACCTATTTTTGTGAGCGATGAGGAAAACATATGTGCCATTGATAAAGCTATGGAGAGTAAAGATATGGAGCAAAAGCGTATTTTTGTCTCTGTGGCTAAAGAAGATGGAGGATTTTATGATGTGGGTGTGATGGGGCATATTATGCGAAAGACTGCTATTCCCGATGGACGCATAAAAATCCTCTTTCAAGGTCTTTATAAATGCAAAGTGCTTGGTGTAACACAAGGGGAGCTATTAGAAGTTCATATAGATCGCATAGAATCTAAGCCCTATGAGGAAAACACTGCAAATGCTTTGTTGGAGATTTTGCGTGAAAAAGTCAAGATTTTGGCAAACTTGGCGCAACATTTTCCACCAGATTTACTTAAAGCCCTTGATGAAAACTATGATCCTAATCGCATTGTTGATCTTGTGGCTTCCGGGATTCGATTAAAAAAAGATGTCGCTTACACGCTTTTTGCCAAAGATGATGTGTTGGAGCGTTTAGAGCTTATTATTGAATGTGTAATGGAGGAGATTCAAGCTCAAAAAATGCAAAAAGAGATCAAATCCAAAGTGCATAATAAAATGGAGCAAATCAATAAGGAGTATTTTCTCAAAGAGCAGCTAAAGCTTATACAAAAAGAGCTAGGCGAGAATCCAAAAGATGAAGAAATAGAGCGCTATAGCCAAAAACTAGAATTTTTACGCCCATATATGCACGAAGATGCATACAAAGAGATAAAAAAGCAAATTACTCGTCTTTCTCGTATGCATCAAGATAGCGCTGATGCAAATTTATTGCAAAACTATGTAGAATGGTGCCTAGAGATTCCTTTTGGGAAATTTGCTCCCACTAAGATTGCTATCAAAAATCTTGCCAAGCAGTTAGATTCTGATCACTATGCATTACAAAAGCCTAAAGAAAGGATTGTGGAATATTTTGCAGTGCGAGAGCTTGCTACTAGGCGTAAGCAAGATAGTAAAGATTCTAAGGGTACCATTTTATGCTTTTTTGGACCTCCAGGTGTGGGAAAAACAAGCCTTGCAAATTCTATCGCTAAGGCTGCAAAACGCTCTCTTGTGCGCATCGCGTTAGGTGGTATGGAGGATGTCAATGAATTACGCGGACATAGACGCACGTATATAGGTGCTATGCCCGGACGAATTACACAAGGTTTGATAGAAGCTAAAGAATTAAACCCTGTGATTGTATTAGATGAGATTGATAAAGTGGGCAAAAGTTACAGAGGCGATCTATCTAGCGTGCTTTTAGAGATTCTAGATCCAGAGCAAAATGTAGCATTTAGAGATTATTATACAAATTTTGATCTTGATCTTTCGCAAGTTATTTTTATTGCTACAGCTAATGATATAGGTATGATTCCCCCACCTTTGCGCGATAGAATGGAATTTATTGAAATTTCTAGTTACACACCACAAGAAAAATTTGAGATTGCGCGTAAGTATTTAATCCCCCAAGAGATTAAAAAACATGCCCTTAAATCTACAGAAATTTCTCTTAACATAGGAGCACTTAAAGAACTTATAGAAAAATATACAAGAGAAGCAGGTGTGCGGAATTTACGACGACAAATCGCCACGATAATGCGTAAGGTGGCTAAAGAGATTCTAAGCAAAGAAGAGGACACAAAGATTCTCATCACACAAAAAGATCTTCCTACATATCTCCATAAAAAGGTATTTGAGATCTCTAGTGCTGAGAAAAAAAATCAAATAGGTGTTACCAGTGGCTTGGCTTGGACAAGCGTTGGAGGCGATGTTTTAAAAATTGAGGCAATTAAGATTAAGGGTAAGGGAGAATTAACACTTACCGGTAGCCTTGGTGATGTAATGAAAGAATCTGCCAAAATTGCGCATTCTGTGGTAAAGACACTTTTTGATTCTAAATTTTTGTGCAATGCACAACACAAACAAGACGCACAGATTTATAACAGCTATGATATACACTTGCATATTCCAGAGGGTGCGACACCAAAAGATGGACCTAGTGCGGGAATTACAATGGCTTGCACGATTGCAAGTATCTTGTCTGATAGATGCGTAGATGGCAGTGTTGCTATGACAGGAGAACTAACTTTAGGTGGCAATGTTTTATCTATAGGCGGACTTAAGGAAAAATTGATTGCTGCACATAAGGCAGGCATTAAAAAAGCACTTATTCCTATGAAAAATTATCAACAGGATTTGGATGAAATTAGTCCACAGATTAAAGAGCAAATGCAAATAATTGGTGTAAGCACAATCAAGGAAGTATTAAAAATCGCACTTGTATGAGAAGAATTTGAGTTTGCCTATATAGGCAAACTCGGATACACTCAAAGTGTGTTAATGTGCTACCGCTTCACTTGCTCCAATCCCTGTTTGCGCACGGAAATCTTGAGCCTTAAATCCCAATCTATCGATTTTTGCACGCTCACTATTATCAAGTTTAGAAATAATGAAGATGAGTAAAAATGTCAATGGCATCGTAAAGATCGCAGGGTGTTCATAAGGGAAAATAGCTTCAGGGAATTTGAAAACCTGCACCCATACGCTTTTGCTAAGCAACACAAGTGTCAAGACACTAACTAAGCCGATTAATCCACCCCAAAATACCCCTTTTGTTGTGAGGTTTTTCCAATAAATACAAAGTAGTATGATAGGAAAATTTACGCTTGCAGCAATAGCAAAAGCAAGACCCACCATAAAGGCAACATTTTGGCTTTCAAACCCTATACCAAGAATAATTGCCAATATACCAAGTCCAATAGATGCACCTTTTGTAACACGCATTTCTAATTTTTGGTCACAAACTCCATTTTTGCAAACATTGACAAATAAATCATGGCTTATTGCACCAGCTCCAGAGATTGCCAATCCAGCCACCACAGCTAAAATCGTGGCAAAGGCTACTGCACAAATAAATCCAAAGAATACATCACCACCGAGGACTTGTGCCAAAAGAACAGCCGCCATGTTGTTTGGATGAGTGAATTTACCCTCGCTATCAGTAAAATCTGGATTACCTAGCAAAAAAGCAATAGCACCAAATCCTATAATAAAGGTAAGGATATAAAAATATCCAATAAGTCCTGTGGCATAGAATACAGATTTTCGTGCTTCTTTGGCATCTTTGACGGTAAAAAATCTCATCAATACATGAGGTAATCCAGCCGTCCCAAACATAAGCGCCAAACCTAAAGATAATGCGGAGATAGGATCAGGTAAAAAAGTCCCAGGACGCATAATGGCTTCACCACTTTTGTGGTTGTTAATGGCTTTTTCAAACCAAGATGCAAGATCAAAGTTTGCATAATAAAGCACCATAAGCGCCATAAATGTAGAGCCACCCAACAACAAACAAGCCTTAATGATTTGCACCCAAGTAGTGGCATGCATACCACCAAAAACAACATAGCAAATCATCAAGATTCCTACAATTATAACTGCTATTGTGTATGGAAGCCCAAAGAGCACTTCTATAAGCTGTCCTGCACCTACCATTTGCGCGATAAGATAAAAGACAATCACAGCCAACCCACTAATTGCCGAAATTGTGCGAATAGGTTTAGACTTCAATCGATACGCTACAATATCTGCAAATGTGTATTTACCTAGATTGCGAAATTTTTCGGCTATGAGAAAAAGCACAATAGGCCAACCAACCAAGAATCCAACAGAATAAATAAGCCCATCAAAGCCATTGGTAAAAACCAATGCCACAATCCCCAAAAAGCTTGCCGCACTCATATAATCCCCAGCGATTGCAATGCCATTTTGCAATCCAGTGATATTGCCTCCAGCGGTATAAAAACCATCAGCAGATTTCGATTTTTTGTTAGAAAAATATGTAATGCCAAGCGTTGCTAAGACAAAAAGCACAAACAAGGTAATCGCAATGTAGTTTAGATCACTTCTTTGCACTTCTCCTAGATCAAGTCCAGCACCTAAGATAATTTGTGTGCCACTTATAGCCAAAAATCCCAAAAATATTTTATGTTTCATAGTATTACCTCCCTTTTTGCAAATCTTCTATGAGTCCATTTTGGCGTAACTCATCAATCACTTCTTCTTGTTCTTTGTCAAAATATTTATTGGCAAAAAGAGTATAAACACCAGTTAGCGCAATGGATAATACAATGAGAAAGATTCCAAACATAATACCAAGCGTAATGGAGCTAGGTCCTAGCCTATATCCCAAAACCTCTGGGAAAAATCCAACACCAATGATAAACCCATAGTAACATATAAGGACAGCTATCGCAAGAGTAAGTCCAAATTTGTTACGAAATCTTACAAATTGCTTAAAGCGTTGTAACACAGCTTCTTTGTTATCGTTTGCCATACTGCACTCCTTGTTTTGGTTAAGATATTTTTAATGTAACAAAAAAATAATAATTTGTTAAGCTTTTTGTAATAATATGGAGATTTTTTCAAAAATATTGTGTTGATATGTATCAAAAATTGTGATACATAGGATACTCAGTATTATATACAAAATGAAACACTCAAGTTGAGAATCTATATATTATGAGCAGTGATTGTTATCGTCTCCCATTTTGGATATGTAGTGATATTTGATATTGAAATATTTTGGATTTTACACGATTTAGCCTATATTTAGATGGTGGGGTTTCTTTGGCTTAAAATCATAATAGAAGGGGAGTTAGATGAGAATTTTAGTTCTCTTGGTGTTTGTGTGTTTTGGCTTGTTTGCGCAGGATAAAGTTACAGAAGCAACAATTGTTTCACAACCTATTCAAAAGGGCAAACTGCAAGCACAAACTTCATTTTTAGGCACATTACATTTTGTCAATGCCTCCAAAGTTGCCTCGCAAACAAGCGGTGTTGTGGAAAAACTCAATTTTAAAATTGGTGATTCTATTAAGATAAATGCTTCTCTTGCACAGGTTAATGCTGATTTATTACAAAAAGAAATCCAAAGCAAACAAGCCAAACTCAAACAAGCCCAATACATTCACGAACGCCAACAAAAAGAACTTGCGCGTTATAAGAATCTACTCAAGTCCGAATCTGTGTCGCTCCAACAATACGAAAGTATCGAATACGAACAAAAATCTCAATACAGCAATATTTTAGCACTCACTTCTGAGCTAGAATCTGCCAAAATGGAGCTAAGCAAAAAAAATATCAAAGCTCCAATAGGCGGTATCATCGTGGATAAGATGATTAATAAGGGCGAATGGATTAATGTGGGCGACCCCATTTGCGAAATTGTGGATACTACGAGTGCAGAAATCATAGTTGATGTGCCATCAACGATGCTAATGCACCTAAAAAACGGACAAGAAGTGGGTGTGATTATTGAGAAAAAGCATTATAGAGGTAAGATTTATGCCATCATTCCTCGTGCTGACACACACACAAGGACATTTCCAGTGCATTTGCATGTGGAAAACGATGGGAGTTTTGTCGATGGTATGGCGACTCAAGTTTTGCTCGCTAGCGGTGGCGTGATTGAGGGTGATATGGTGCCTAGAGATTGCATTGTAGAATATTTGGGGACACAAAGTGTTTTTGTCGTGCGCGATTCTAAGGCATATGCTGTGCCAGTTGAGGTGCTAAGTATGCAGGGAGAAAATGCGATTGTGCGTGGTAAGCTAAAAAGCACAGATTCTGTTGTGTATCGTGGACAAGATCGCCTCCAAAATGGTATGCAGGTGCGAGAATCTACTATTAATCTCAAGAGTTCCAAAAAGTAGGCTTATGATACGCACACTCAAATTTTGCCTTCATAATCCTATGGTAGTTCTTGTGTGTGTGATTTTTGCGATTATGTTTGGGATTTTGGGCTTAAAGTCTATGCCCTATCAGCTTTTGCCCCAAGTTAGTAAGCCAACAATTAGTGTTTATACGAATTGGAATGGCGCGACACCTTATGAAATAGAAAAAGAGATTATTAATCGTCAAGAGAAATATCTCAAAGGCATTGAGGGCTTAGAATCTATGAGTTCTACCGCACGACAAGGACGTGCAGTGGTATTGTTGGAATTTCAAAGCGGAGTAGATACAAATTTTGCTCTTTTAAAAGTAAGTGCCAAAATAGATGAGATAAAAGGGTATCCAGAAGATGTCCATAAGCCTACGATTGCTTTAAGTGGTGAGAGTATTCCACCAGCCATTTATCTTTTTTTGCGCACACTAGAGAGCAATACCCAAGAGGTGGATACTTACAAGACATTTTTTGAAGACTATGTGCTTGGGCATTTGGAGCGCATAGAGGGTGTTGGTGAAGTGTTTTATCCCGGTGGGCGTGCTACACAGATACAAATTTTGCTAGATTCTAAACAACTTGCGCACCACAATATTAGCATAGCCGATGTTATTAGTGCAATAACTACACACAATACCAACACAACTGCAGGAAGTCTTGATTATGGAATGCGCTCATATAAAATCAAGGTGGAATCCGAATACAACGACACTGCTTCTATTCTTCACACACCTATTCAAAAATCTAACAATAAGGTTTTGTATCTTCAGGATCTTGGTGTTGTGGTGGAGGGTTTTGCCAAACAGACAAGCTATGGGTATCTCAACGATACACGTGCACTTAGTGTGCAGATTGTGCCTACGCCAAATGCGAATATTTTGGATTTGACGCAAAGGGTGCGCAAGGCAGTAGAGAATCTTAATGAGGGTATTTTGCATGATAATGGTTTAGAGCTTGTGTGGAGCAGAGACGAAGAGGGCTATATCCTTGATGCATTATCTTTGGTGAAAAACAACATTATCGTGGGCATTATTTTGGCATGTGTGGTGTTGTATCTATTTTTGCGCAATGTGTATTCTGTGGTGGTGGTGCTTATTGTTATCCCTATATGTATTATTAGCACATTTTTCTTTTTGAATCTTATGGGGCGCACATTAAATGTTATCTCTCTAGCAGGTGTGAGCTTTGCTATGAGTATGCTTATTGATAATGCTATAGTTGTGCTTGAAAACATCACGCGCCACTTGCACAAACAAAAACCACTTTTTAGGGCTTGTGTTGATGGTACAAGAGAAGTTATCGGAGCAATTTTTGCCTCGGTAGTAACAACTATCGCGATTTTTATTCCTATCATGGATATGCAACAGGATTTGGGGCAATTATTTTATGATGTTGCACTTAGCGTATGTTTTGGTTTGGGGATTTCATTTTTTGCTTCTATCTTTGTCATACCTACAATGATGCAAACATCCATCCAAACTTTTTATATTGAATCTCATAAAACACAAAGCTTGTATCAAAAACTTGGTGTTGCATGTAGTCAATGGCTTATGAGAGGCTTAGGTTTTATTTTGCACACGCCTAAGCGTAGCGCAGTGTTTATAGTCGGATTTATGTTTTTTTGTGTGGTGAGTAGCTGGGCATTATTTCCAAGGCTTGATTATCTTCCTAAGGGTAATCAAAATTTTCTCATCGGATATGTGAATGCACCACCTGGCATATCTTATGAGCAGCGAAAAGAGATTGGCGAGAGTATATTTTCTCAAAATAAACATCTTATAGAATCTTTGGGCTATACACAGCGAGATTCTAAAGACTTACCACCTATCAAGCATTTGTTTTTTTCTGGTAATGAATCGTATATGCAGTTTGGTGTAACCTCAAGTAATCCTGCAGAAATTAGGCGACTTATTCCACAGATTCAAGAAAGTATCAAAAACATTCCTGGTGTTAGGGCTTCTGTGGTGCAACAAGGAATCTTTAATAAGGGTTCTAGCACGCAAAGTATTTATATTAATGTTGTAGGGAGTGAGCTAGATTCTCTAGTCGCCACCGCTACAAGCCTAAGCAATGCCATCACACAAAAAATGCCATATATGCAAGTGCGCCCACTTCCCGCGCTAGAAAACACAAATCGCGAGATTGTATTGCACCCAGATTATGTCGCATTAGCCCTTAATGATCTTAATGTCAAGAGTTTTGGAGATATTGTTGATGTGGTGCTTGATGGCAAACAAATTGATGAATTTAAAATGCGTAGTGGCAAAACCATAGACCTTGTGCTTAAAGCTTTGCCAGATTTAAGCGATGAGAGTATAGAACGCGCTAGAGAGAGTGTAGATTTTCAGGCTCCAGAAGATTTCTCACACACACAAATTTATGTGCCTAGTGGTAGGTTGTTGCCACTAACTTCACTTACAGATATTGCTTATGAATACACTATGGCACAGATTCGGCATCTTGAGCGAGAGCGAACTATTTTACTTGTTTTAAATGCTCCTCCAAACAAACCCCTTGAGGAGATTCTCTCTAGTATCAAAGATGAGGTGTTGCCTGAGCTAGAGATAAAAGGTGAGTTGCGCGATAATCACCTTATCTTTGGTGGTGCTGCTAAAGACATTGAGGGTGGCAGAGAGGATTTGTATTTTGGATTTTTGTTGGCATTGTGTATTACATATCTTGTTTTGTGTGCGTTGTATGGAAATTTTTCTTATCCATTTATTATTATCTTGAGTGTGCCTTTTGCAATCTGTGGTGGCTTATTTGGACTAAGTTTTGTAAATGCCTTTGTGTATCCACAAAATCTTGATATGCTAAGTCTTTTGGGCTTTATTATTCTTGTGGGAAGCGTGGTTAATAATGCGATTTTAATCGTGCATCAAACCCAACATAATCTCAATGAGGGTATGGCGTATCTGCCTAGCATCATTGAATCTACCAAATCGCGCATGCGACCTATTTTTATGAGCATTTTTACAAGCGTGTTTGGATTAGCACCACTTGTGCTTTTTGGTGGTGCAGGGAGCGAGATTTATAGGGGGCTTGGATCTGTGCTTGTAGGTGGCTTACTATTTTCGGGTGTGCTTAGCTTGTTAGTGATTCCAAGTGCACTTTTTTTGTATTTTTGGATACAAGAACACAAAAAAAGGACTTGTAAGAAACATGCTATAATGTTTCTAAACAAGCCCTAAGGATTTTTCTAAAGGTTTTGAAAAATTTGGGATATAGGTGGTATTAATCTTTTAAATCCCACAGAGATAAAAAGGGCTAATTACTCTATTTGGTGAAGTAGGCTAAAGTGTAGTGCTTGCAATAAGGCGATATAATGGCTAGATTATAGTTTTGTTGTTATATAAATTTTTCATATTGCTCTAGTATCACTTGTTCCTCAAGCATAAAGCTAGGAATTACAGAATCTATAAGATGAGAATTTCTCTCTTTAAATTCTTGTAGGCTTAGGAGTTGGAGATACTTTGTGTAGTCTTTGCGTCTTTGTTTCACTGCTGGGAAATGCCATTGTATAAGGGGAGCGTGGAAATACCTTACATCATTTGGTAAAATTTGACTTTCAGAGTAAAGTGTGTTTTCGTGTTTTGTGTTATCAATCCATTGTGCTGCTTTGGAGGTTTTACGTTCAGTAAATGTAATATTTCTTTTGCATACTAGTAATTGATCATAGCCATTTATAAAGCCACTTTTACCACTATTTTGGACATAAATTTTAGAATCTTCAACTATAAAATTTATGCGAGGATAAACTACTGCATGATTTTTTTTTCTAGGGATGTAAAATGTTTGCTCTAAGAGCGTTGGCTCATAGATATGATCAACATCAATTTTTATAAACCACTCATTCTCTGGGATAAGTGAAAGCACAAAGTTATAATAGCTATGAAGTTTGTTGCATTCATGTGGTGGATTTTCTAAGAACACTTGATGAGGGTATTTTGCAGGGATAAAACTAGGGTATTTTTTACAAAATTCTAAAATAATTTCCTCACTAGAATCTGTGCAGTCATTATATCCAATCACTCCGCGTTTAATCGCAGGCAGCATAGAATCTAAACTTGCGCGCAATGTTTTTTCCTCATTTTTGACACGGATAAAGGCATATGGATTTTGTGGAGAATTTTTATGGTGCTTTGTTGAAAGGTAGTTCTGCGACAAACTTTGCGAGAGTAAGGGCATCTCGCCCCCCCCCCCCATAAAGATTATCTTTATAAGCAATCTGATGAAGTTTTTGTAGGGTGATTGAGGTATTTGTTTGTCGTCTTAGGAGTGCTCTTATACATTTTTTCAATGTTTGTTTTAAAGACATTTTGCTAGACCTTTGGTAATTTTTCTGCTTTTAGGCGACATTCTAGCATATTTTTAGCTTCTTAAAACAATACTTTATATCACGAGGCAAACGCGCTAAATCATAGAGGAGTTTAAGATAAAAGTTATTTTTTACTCTGCCACGTTTTGAATAATCTATATGTTCATTTAGGATTCTAAAAGTGCGGTAAGCATGTTCTGGTGGCAAAATAATATCATCTGTGTGGTTTGGAGGCTTTTTTTCTGGCTTTGTTGTGTTGTTTGTAATGGGCGCTAGAGGGATATAGCGCGAGAGTGGGCTAGCAGGAGAGAGTGAATAAAACTCCACATTGTAGGTTTTTGCTAAAAATTCTAATGCCTCTAGGTCTGCTGCTTTGCTATGATAGCTCTCTTGCTGTGACTTTTGTTGAGGCATGGCACTTTCAAATTCCCATGGCATAACCTTTAAGAGATTGGTTTTGGAATGATCAAAGGCATATAAAGTTTTACCCTCATAAAAATCAATGCCTGTCAGATAGATTTCTTTATGTCCTAATGCGACAGCTATCGCACAGAGGTAAATTCCACTTGTTGGATTTTTGTTAGAGTAGAGTTTTTGCAAGCTATTGTATTCTAAGAACTCACCAATATTTTCTGAGAGTTTGCCGTTATAGAGAGTATCGATAAAGCTATGTTTGTGGAGGACTTTTAATAAAAAGTTGGATTTTACATGAAATTCCTCTTTTGAGTTTGAGATAAACGGGCTGTCATTGATAATTATAGAATCTATTTTGTATTCTTTTGTGTTATTAAAAACTTGCATAGTATAGATATGCTCAAAAAGTGCTTGCTGTGCAAAGGTTACTGCTTTGATGTTCTTCCCTAAATAATATGCGTCTTCCAAATAGAATTGATTTGCGCGAAATACCTCATAAGAAAGAGGCAAGCGTGCATAATCAATAGCAGTTAAACTCGGTGCATTACCTGCCACAATAGCTTTTTGTATTTGCTGTGTGTTATCTTTTCGCATAGAGGGTCTCCGATACAAAAAGATAAAAATATGCAACAAAAACTTTTTTATTGTATATAATAGAGAAAGCAAACTTTGTGCAAATATCACACGTATGTTGGATTAGGGCATCTCGCCCCCCCCCCCCATAAAGATTATCTTTATAAGCAATCTGATGAAGTTTTTGTAGGGTGATTGAGGTATTTGTTTGTCGTCTTAGGAGTGCTCTTATACATTTTTTCAATGTTTGTTTTAAAGACATTTTGCTAGACCTTTGGTAATTTTTCTGCTTTTAGGCGACATTCTAGCATATTTTTGGATACAAGAACACAAAAAAGGGCTTGTAAGAAACATGCTATAATGTTTCTAAACAAGCCCTAAGGATTCTTCTAAAGGTTTTGAAAAATTTGGGATATAGAGTGTGGCAGTTAGCAAACCACATAAGACACAAATACATACACACAAATAATAATAAACATAGGTAGGAGAATGAAAGCAAAAATAGCCATCATAGCAATGTTGCCAATATATATGTTTGGGCTTAATCTTGATGAAACAATACGCTTGGCATTACAAAATAGCGATGTGATAAAAGAACAAGCATTTAATACCAAGCAGTCTCGCGCAGACCTCTTAGCACAATATGGTAGATTCTCTCCAAAAGTTGGACTTCAATACACGATAACACAAAATACTCGCGTTAATGATAGTGTGTATACAATTAACCTTAGCAATCTCCAAGTAACATATAACCTTTTTAATGGCTTGATAGATTTTTATGGACTTAAGTCTTATACAAATCTCCACAAAGCGCAGCAGTATATGTATGAGGCAAGCAAACAAGATATTATTTTACTTGCCAAAAGCCTCTATATCAAGATTTTACAAGCAAGAGATAATCTAGCAATTTCTACAGAATCTATCCGCCTTTTGGAGCTCCAAAAGGCACAGGCTGAACAATTTTATTTGCAAGGCGTGAAAGCAAAAAGCGATCTTTTGAGTGTGGAGGTGATGTTGGCTAATGCCAAAGTTACACAAAGCAATGATAAGAATCTTTTACATCACGCTACGTTGGCGCTCCAAAAGCTCATTATGCAAGAAGTCGATGTGCAGACGCTTGAAGAGATTAGACTCCAAAGTTTAGAAACGCTTTCTTTTGATCGCGAAAGGCTTTTAAGCATTATGCTCTCTCATCGTTCCGAATACCTCTATATGCAAGAAATGATTGCCTCAATAGAAAACCAAAAAAACGCTCTTTATGGGAATTTTTTACCCGCTCTTGATGTAAGTTTTTCTAAGAGGTGGTATAGCAATGATGTGAGCGTGCTTAATCGTTTTGGGACAAATCTTCAATCTCAAGCGCTTCTTGGTATGTCGTGGAATTTTTTTAATGGATTGAGTGATATGTATGCTATAGAATCTAAGCGTTATGAAGTTTTGGCAACCAAAAGCAAGCTTAGCGATCTCAAAAGAGAAATGATGCTCTCTCTTGATAAGGCACTTGATGATTTAGTCATAGCCAAGGAGCAATATAGCATTTCACAAAAGGCGATTGTTTTGGCTGAAGAAAATTATCGCATCATACAAAACCGCTACCAACAAAATATCGAAACCTCTAGAGAATTGCTTAATGTCGAGGTGGCACTTAATCAAGCACGCTTGCATTTCAATCAATCCCAACATCGTATTAATCTAGCTCTTGCTAATCTTGAGCGTATCGTGCAAAACCCATTATTGTTTTTGGACTAAGGCTTAGTTTAAGCAGGTTTTTATAGCATAACCGCTAGAGTCCTAGCCTTTATAAGCGTAGGATTTGTGGGGACACAGGTATGCGTAATAGTCTATATAAGGAGCAGTTATGAAAATCCTAGTTATCCAAGGACCAAATCTTAATATTTTAGGACATCGCGAACCTCATATTTATGGCAATGTAACACTCGATCAGATTCACACCAACCTTCAAGCTCAAGCTAAGCAACATAATACTGATATCGAATTTTTTCAAAGCAATTTTGAAGGTGAGATTATCGACAAACTTCAAGAATGTATAGGTGGGGAATATGATGGCGTTATCATTAATCCAGCCGCGTATTCTCACACTTCTATTGCCATTGCGGATTCTATTGCTAGTTGTGGTGTGCCAGTGATTGAGGTGCATATTAGCAACATTCATGCTAGAGAGGATTTCCGTGCCAAAAGCTACACGGGTAGAGTGTGTGCAGGTGTGATTACAGGGTTTGGCGTGTTTGGGTATCATTTGGGGCTTATTGCGCTTTTGCAGATTCTTAGTGAAATTGCAGCACTTAAAGCCCAGCAAAACAAACAACAATAATTCTCATGTCTTTTGATAGTTCATTACCATACATCGTGCGTGATGAAAACGCACAATATTATGAATGTGGTTTTAGTTGCGATAATGCTATCGTGTTGCGTATACAAGATCAATGTTTTTTCATCACCGATTCTCGCTATACGCTAGAGGCAAAACAAAATGTTTATAAACATGTTGAGGTTTTAGAATCTAGTGATTTACTGGATACACTCGCAACACTACTTGCCACGCAGGGAGTAAAAAAGCTTACCTTTAATCCCAATGAGCTTTCTGTTGCGTTCTATCAGACACTTTTATTGCATACACAAAAGCACAAATGCGAACTTTTGGCTGTCCCAAACTTTCATCAAGCACTGCGCATTATCAAATCAGATTCTCAAATCGCACTCATTCAAAAATCCCAAAAACTTAATAAACAAGCTTTCAAGGAATTTGCACACTTCGTGGGTAAGGCGATCCACAAAGGCAAGGCATTGAGTGAAAGGGATTTGCATTTTTATGCCACGATGTTTTTAAGCCACAAGGGTGCATATGATTTGAGTTTTAACCCCATAGTGGGATTAAATGCCACAGGAGCTAAGCCCCACGCTCTGCCAAGTGAAAAAAATCTTTGCAAAAACAACGATCTTTTGCTTTTTGATGCAGGGATAAAATATCAGCGTTATTGTTCGGATAGGACACGCACGGCAAATGTGTGTGCCGACATGAGTTTTGGCAAGTCCCAAAAATTTGCCTCTAAAAAGCAGCAAAAAATTTATGATATTGTTCTAAAGGCGCAAGAGAGAGCAATTTCTAAGGCTAGATCTGGTATGCGTGGATGTGAGATTGATGCGCTAGCACGAGAAGTGATAGAATCTAGCGGTTATGGAAAATATTTTGTGCATAGCACAGGGCATGGTGTTGGGCTAGATATACACGAGCTTCCACGCATTTCTGCTAAGAGTGAAGAGATTATACAAGATGGCATGGTGTTTTCTATCGAGCCAGGTATCTACCTTGGAGATGAGTTTGGCGTGCGTATAGAAGATTTGGTTGTGATGAAAAACGGCAGAGCAGAGGTGCTATAATATTGTGAGAATCTCTTATGGTGTGTAGGAGTATTTTGTGATGAGTCTTACAGAAATTTTATACTCTTATGATTTACATCCTTTAGATTCATATATGAGTCAATGTTTTGTCAAAAATATGGAATTTTTTAAATCCCTAAACCCTAAGCTTTTTGCCGAGCTTAGTAAGCCTCCTACTACACATAATCTTTTTTTTAATGATAATGAGCTTAATATCATAAATCTCCAAGACAATGCCCTCGTGTATCCTAGAAGTGGCGAAAATACAATGATTGCTACGCATATAGCGCTTAGCCAAACTCCTATGAATAATCCGCATTTTATTGTGCATACCAATCACCTCACACTTCAAAAGCTTGATGAAGATAAAATCCCACTCACTGCTTTTACTTGCAATGGCATTATCACGCTTATGCAAGAGAGTGGTGGAGGGCAATCCTATCATCTCCCTAGTAATTTCCTTCCTAGCTCGACATTTTTTGGCGTGCTTGGGGGCATTTTTTTGCAGTTACTTTTGGAGCGTGGTGTATCGTTTCATTCTTTGCTTTTGTTTGAAGAATATCTTGATATGCTACGCATTATGTTGTATTTTGTGGATTTTCCTTTGCTTTTTTCTCGGACAAATGATCGTGCGTGTTATATTTTTGTCCAAGATATAATTCATCAGGAATTTATTCATACATATTTTTCTTCACGCAAGATTACAAACAATTTTTTGCGTCTTGAAATATTTTTGTATGAGAGTCCTAAAATTGCAAGTGCGCGTGATATTGTCCATGAGGCTTATAGGGTAAATTCTCGTGGTTGGGGAAGTTTTGATGATGAAATGATAGGTGTGCGTAATACACTCCATAACCTCAAGTCTCATTATCCGATGTTACATATGCCAGAGCGTGTTGAGATACCTATTTGTGTAGTGGGGAATGGAGCTAGTTTGGATATGCTTTTGCCTTTTATTAAAACAAATACTCACAATATGCTTATCTTTTCTTGCGGTACGGCGATAAAACCACTCAAGGCATATGGCATAGAGCCTGATTTTCAAATTGAGATTGAGCGGATTTCTTACCTTAAAGATGTGCTGATACAAGCACCTTTGGGCGATACCACGTTACTTTGTGGTAGCGTCGTGCAGCCAGAAGCTTTGGCTCTTGGCAAAAACGCTTATATATTTATGCGCGGTGGAAGTGCAGGGGCTTATATGTTTGGTGCAAACA
>NZ_FZPO01000082.1 GCF_900198655.1 Helicobacter equorum
GTGCAAATCGTGCCACACACAAAAAACTCATAAACGCTATGGATACAATCCAAGGTCGATTTATGCGCACAAGTCTCATTATCGGACACCCCGGCGAAAGCGAGGAGGATTTTATAGAACTTTGTGCGTTTGTAAAACAAAGCCCATTTGATAGGATTAATATTTTTGAATACTCGCCACAAGAAGATACAAAAAGCTTCATGCTTCCGACAATAGAATCTAAGATAATCACCAAACGCATTAACACAATAAACAAGATTCTACAAAAAAAGCAAAGAGCGTCGTTGCGTGCAATGGTAGGACAAAAAATCGAGGTGATAGTGGAGGGTGTGAGTGATGTGAGTGAATATTTTTATAGCGCACGACCAAGACTTTGGGCAAGAGAGATAGATGGAGAGATTCTTATTAATGATACAGAAGATGGCTTAGGTGAGATTAAGCAGGGTGCGTATGTATGTCAAATCACTCAAGTGCGAGATGATTTTGTGTTTGGCAAACTTTTGGCACTAGCGTGAGATAGAGATATGGTATACACGCCTTGCCACTATAGAGCGAAACAAAAATTAATAGGCTTGGATAGAAAAAACACATCACATGAGAATCTAAACATTATAGTCATGGTATCTACGCAACAAATCATTACTAAAGCATCGTAATTTCCAATTGGTATCAAATATATTTTGATATATTGCACCAAAACATAACCACAACACGATTTTATGATTTTTGGTATCAAAACATAAGAATTGGGGATTATGCACAGATACAACGCACTATGCCTTATACTTTTGCAATGTTGTATCTTGTTTGCTGATATCCCTCAAGCACCAAATGCTCTAGGTAAAAATTTTTAGATACTCTCGCAAGGCATAAGTCTTGAGTATGCACACAAAAAATGAACATTATGGCAGCCTCTATCAGCTAAACCTCTAGAGCACCTATCTATCACATATCAACAATATGACACAACAATCTGACAACATCGCCTTTATGAGTATCTATGACTTCGTGGCGCACAAAACATCTCGCGGCTTTCATCTCTTTGGGCTGGAGTTTGGGCTAGGATCGTATACCAAAACAAAAACATCATCAATGTGATGAGAACAATTTCTTACTTAATCTCGATTATGACTATGTGTTTGACCTCGGTAGTAGTTTGCAAGCTCGATTTTCCGCATCATACGCACTCTCATATTATGAAATCAATCTCAAAAATTCTCTAGTTGGATTTGGCATTTTTAAACCCAAACACTACTCCATAATGCACCAAAAAACTCTCACACCACATAGAATCTAGCCACATAAAAAACTCCACTTTCACACCATAATGCCCCAAAGTCTCTAAACATTGTGTATTAAGAGATTCTAAACATTCCTGTGTGCCTATTAGCACAAGTTTTGATACACGCTTATTACTCACGCATTGCTTATGTGCAAACTCAAGGATACTTG
>NZ_FZPO01000083.1 GCF_900198655.1 Helicobacter equorum
GTACTAACCTAAAAGCAAAAGAATGTTTAGATATTTCTTTAGAATCTAAAGACTTTACACAATCTTATCAACTAAAAAACACTCATTGCCAATATAAAGCAAAGCTAAGCAAAACTTACTCTTATAAAAACAACACATCAAAAGAGATAAACCCCCATTCTTCAGATTTTCATTCTTTTGCTTTTTTACAAACCTATGAAGTTAGAGATTCTAATCCTTATCGCATTAAAGAAATTTTTATGCAAACTAGTAAAACACAAGAACTTTTGGCTAGTCAAACACAAGATATATATACAAATGAGAGTGCTGTATTGGTTACTAGTAAAACACAAGAAAATGCTTTGCAAAATAGCATTAAAAATTCCCTAAACTCTTTAGAATCCACACATATCACTTATATTCCTCCACATATTGATTACGTTATTTTTTTAGATTCTGATGATTATTGGGAGAAGAAATGTATAGAGGAGTGTGTGAGGGGATTTATGAAATGTAAAGAGCGAGGCGAAAGTGTGGAGGTTGTATGCTTTGATTATATGTCATTTTTTGATGATGGCTCTCCTTGTGAGGCTTCTACATGGGATGATGCGTATGGCTTTACACAAGAGACGCTGATAACACCTAAAGAATGGATGCAACGCACAAGGTATATTTTTTCACTTGCTTGGCGTGCGTTAATGGATTTTAAGTACTTGCATTCAATAAAATTAGAATTTCTTAACGGTGTGATTTGGGAGGATACAAACTTTGGCACAAAGCTTTTTGCCCAAGCTACAGGTATGCTTATGTTAAGGCGTAAGCTTTACCACTATAGAGTACGTGTAACAAGTATTTCCGGTCCCAAATCACATATTTCGCCATACTTAGAGGTCTATCTACCTTATTTTAATAATAACAAAACTCAGCTAAGAATTTATAATAGTGCAAGTAGCTGGATTTTACTTGCTTTAGATTTGCTGGAGTTTTTAGAAAATTTTCATAACATAGAGATAGCTAATGGTATTAAAGAAAAAATTCTACCTTGTTACATAAAAGAAGCTTTAAGTATCTATCGCACCGCTGCTGACCCACTTAATTTACGACCAAAGTTTTCACTTTTGTTACCTTATTTGAAAAATACAAATTCAACTCTCCGTCAGAGAATCATAGCTTTTTATCCACTTTTGCGACCAATCGTGGTGAAGATCCACCTCTTCTATCTCTGGCAAAAGGAAGTAGGGCGCAAGTTTTGGCGATGGCGAAAGGGGAGAAAAAATCTCAAATACGACAGAGCTCGATAATTTTGATATTACTTTATTGTTGTTTTAATATCCAAAACATGTGATTTTTACTCCTTTATAAATGTCTTTATAAGAATTAATGTGTTTTGTGCAGAATTTGTAGGAGAATTTTTTAAAGATATAACCAATGGGAAATTTACCATTGAAGGTAAGCCCGGGATGTTGCTTTTTGTTTTTTAAGTGGGGGGGGGTTATGAAATGCATATTGTGTCAAAGCACACAAATACAAGAAGTTCAACATATCTCAAAAGATATTCTTACTAGGCTTACAAAGAAGTTTCCATTCGCATAGAAACTATTTTACAGAGCGATTTAATCTATTGGTATTGTAAGAATTGCGACTTGAGGTTTTTTAGTAGAGAAGATGATAATATTCCAACAGGTAATAATTGGCCTTATCGCCAATCAAAATGGTATCCTCAAACCCTATAGCACCACCCATAACAATGCACACTGCTAGTGTAATACGTGCAAATCGTGATGGATACGAAAATGAGAGAAAACATAGATAAGTAACCCACTATAAAAGACCAATGGGGCACTAAAGGGTATAGCCCAAGGTAAAAATGCACAAAACCCTGCAAACGATATTTTTATATTTTGTTTTTAAGTATTTGCCTTAATCATTACCAACTCCTAGATACCTTACATCACACATGAAACCTAAAATGCATGACATCGCCATCTTGCACGATATAATCTTTCCCTTCACTCCGCATAGCACCAGCCTCTTTGGCTTTTTGCTCCCCACCATATTTGATAAAATCCTCATAACTAATGGTTTCAGCTCGAATAAAGCCTTTTTCAAAATCTTT
>NZ_FZPO01000052.1 GCF_900198655.1 Helicobacter equorum
CCAAACAATGGAGATGCTGGTATCAAAGAATTTAAAGAGCAATTAGGTGAGAAATTGGAAACACGAGAATTTTTAGGAAGAACATTTATAAAAGATCCATTTATATTGCAGCACGCAGGAATTTATTATGCACCAAGGTGGTGGCATATCTCTGAAGCCCAAAATTCTAGGATCACGCCGCTATATAAACGCGCATATTTTCGTGATGAAAAAGGATTGTATACCAAAGTTTGTAAAGATGGTGGGAGTATCTCTGATGCAGATAGACGCATAGATTGCGATATTTTTGAGAAACAATATACCACCTTTGCACAAGATGAATTTGTGTATGTATCAAACCTTGGGTTTATGGATATGGCTATGCGTGATGGTATAGCGATGGATAAATTGCGTGATAGGCAAGGTGAAGTATTTTTTTATACTAAAGTGCCACAAGATTCATTTTTTATGGCAGGAGATAATCGCAACAATAGTTTTGATTCTCGATTTTGGGGTAGTGTGTCATACAACAATATCATAGGGCAGCCGTGGTTTATTTATTTTAGTTTCACAAAAGCTAATAGTGAGGAAGTAGGTGCAGATATACATACATCAGAGCGTTATATCACTCGTTGGGAGCGTTTGTTTAAGGGAATAAATGGTCTTGAGGAGTTAGCCAAGCAGTATAGAGATAAGCAAGTCTCATCACAGCAAGCACTAGAAGAAACCAAAGAGCATATTTTAGAAACAGGGGTGTTATAATGCAGGTTTTTATCGCATCAGATCACGCAGGGTTTAGATTAAAGGAATTTGTCAAAGAGGTGCTTTGTGCCAAAGGTTTGGAAGTTTGCGACTTGGGTCCAGATTCGAATTTGCGTGTGGATTATCCAGATTTTGCTAAAAAGCTCTGTGAGAGCGTTAGTGCTAATACAGAATCTAAAGGTGTGCTTATTTGTGGCAGTGGTATAGGTATGGGTATAGCAGCAAATCGCTTTAGCGGTATACGCGCAGCACTTTGTACCGATCCATATTTGGCAAAAATGGCACGCGCACATAATGATGCTAATGTATTATGCATGGGTGAGCGCGTGATAGGGCAGGGTGAGGCAGAAGAAATCGTGTTGCAGTTTTTTAGCACAGAGTTTGAAGGTGGCAGACATCTTGAGAGGGTGCGTAAGCTTGGGTAGATAGATTGGAGAGAAAGTTATGAATCTTTTTGCACAATGGATTTTTCTCACAGGATTTATACTTTTTGTGCTGTATATGATAGTGCGGACGTTTTTTTATAAGAGTGTCGCGCGCAAAGAGGAGAAGAATGCCGCCTCTATGAAACTTACATTAAATGAGGCAGAAATTTTAGTGCGTAAACATCAACTACAACTACAGCGTGCGCTTGGCAACATTGATAATATGCAACAAGAGATGAATGCACTCAAAAATGAAGTAAAAGTCTTAAAGGCTCGTAACTCACAATATAGAATCGAGACAGATAAATACAAGGCGCGTATTAAGGAGCTAGAGCAAAAAATTGAGGCACTTTTATAATTTAAGGAGTATTTATGGATAGCAAAAAATTAATAGATTCTATACGCAAAATTCCGGATTATCCAAAGCCTGGGATTTTGTTTTATGATATTACGACAATGATAGGCAACAAAGAAATATTTTGTGAGCTTATACAATCCCTTGCTGAGCGCTATAAACATCGTGATATTGATTTTGTTGCTGGAATAGAATCTCGAGGGTTTATTTTTGGATCTGCCTTGGCATATGCCCTTGGAGTAGGTTTTGTGCCTATCCGAAAAAAAGGCAAGCTACCATTTACCACGGTGAGTGAGAAATATAGCCTTGAGTATGGGTTTGATGAAGTAGAAATTCACATTGATGCATTTGGAGATAAAAAAATGCGCGTATTGTGCTTATTGATGATCTTATTGCCACTGGGGGCACTGCACAAGCAGGAGCGAAGCTTATCCAAACACTTGGCGCACAATGCGTGGAGGCGGTGTTTATTTTGCATTTGTGCGAACTTGGAGGAAAAGCAAAGCTCCAAGAGCTTTGTGATGTGCATTGTGTGCTAGATATTTAGGGGGATTTATGCACACTCTATGGCATTCTATAAAGCAAAACCCAAAAAAAATCTTAACTTGGGTGTGTGTGATCCTTGTATGTATCGGTTTGATAGTATATTACAAAAGCACAGGTTTTTCACTTGAGGAATTTATCGTAACGCTTTGGGATAAGCATGTAGAGAATTGGGGATATGCGATTTTATTTTTTTGGGGGATTTTAGAGGGTGAGTTAGGGCTTATTTTTGCTGGGTTAGCTGTGCATGATGGCAAAATGCATTTACTCGCCTCTATTTTTGTTGCGGGTTTTGGAGGTTTTGTAGGAGATCAGATTTATTTTTATATCGGCAGATTTAATCGCAAAGGGATTCAAGAAAGCCTAAAGTCTCAGAGACGAAAATTTGCACTCGCAACTCTCTTGTTGCAGCGATATGGTTGGTCTATTATTTTTATACAACGCTATATGTATGGTATGCGCACAATTATCCCTATGAGTATTGGTACGACGCGCTATAGTGCTGTGAAGTTTGCTATTGTTAATTTTTTGAGCGCACAAGTGTGGGCAGCTATCACTATCGTGCTTACTTGGTATTTTGGTGAAGAGATTTTTATTGTGCTTGATTGGTTTAAGGATCATCCTTATTTGCTTATTCCTTTAGCAATTATTATCGGTGGTGGTGTGCTTTGGTATTTTCAAACACAAACAAAGCGCGTGGATAAGCGTATTACAAAATTACAAGCAAGGAGTAGTAATGATTGAGATTGTTATAACAGATTCTATGCAAGGTCAAGCATATGTGGAATTTGTGCTAGATTCTAAAGGAAGCAAAAATATACAAAAGGCACAAGAGTTTGGGTTTGATGGTAAGGGACAATTTTTCTTGCAAGAAAAAAAGACACTGCTTGTGTGCATAGACGAGCGTCATGTAGATGTTGTGCGTGAAGTTGGTGCAAATATTGCACGATTTTTTAAATCTCTAAAATTTGGAAGTATTGGCATAAAGGCATTTGGTGATGAAACTTTAGATTATGCGCTTATGCTTGGGATTTTGGCAGGTTGGCAAGATAGTGGTTTATATAAATCAAACAAAAAAGAATATGTATTTTCGAAGGTGTATATACAAGGTGATAGTGTTCTAGGAAAGGTCGCAAAGCGCGCAAAAATTGTGGCAAAGAGTTTGCATATAGTGCGAGATTTGGTAAATACCATGCCACAAGTTGCGACTCCCGCATATCTTTCGGAGTATTGTAAAAAACTTGCACAAAAAAAGGGATTAGAATGCAAAGTTTTGGATACAAAGGGCTTACAAAAAGAGCGTATGGGTGCGTATCTCGCTGTGAGTAGGGCTTCTGTGAATCCACCATATCTTGTGCATTTGAAATATAAGCCAAAAAAGCCTTTGGCGCGTGTTGTGGTAGTAGGCAAGGGATTAACATATGATAGTGGTGGGTTAAGTCTCAAACCAAGCGAATATATGATAACGATGAAGGCAGATAAAAGTGGTGCGTGTGCGGTTATAGGAATTTTGAACGCTGTGGCAGAACTTGGGCTACATATCGAGGTGCATGGAATCATTGGTGCGGCAGAAAATATGATTGGCGGTGATGCCTATAAGCCTGATGATGTGCTATTTTCGCGTGAAGGCAAAAGTATAGAAGTCCGAAATACCGATGCTGAGGGGCGCTTGGTGCTTTGTGATTGTTTGAGTTATGCTCAAGATCTAAAACCTGATGTTATTGTGGATTTGGCGACACTTACGGGAGCTTGTGTCGTGGGACTTGGAGAATATACAAGTGGTATCATGGGATATAATGAAATACTTAAAAAAGACTTTGAATCTTGTGCGTTACAGAGTGGGGAATTGATGGCATGTCTGCCATTTAACCGCCATATCAAAAAACTTTTAGAATCTAAGGTTGCAGATATTTGCAATATCGGATCAAGTCGCTATGGTGGTGGGATAAGCGCTGGAATGTTTTTGGGGGAATTTATCCGTGATGAATATAAAAATAAATGGCTACATATCGATATAGCCGGACCTGCGTATATTGAGCGTGAGTGGGATATTAACCCAAGTGGTGCGAGTGGAGCAGGGGTGCGTGCTGTGCTTGCTTTTATAGAGAATCTAGAATCTAAGCAAGATTCTAGAAAGCCAAAATCTAAAAAGGTGTAGTATGGGATTGTCTATTGGGATTGTAGGACTTCCAAATGTGGGTAAATCCACAACTTTTAATGCACTTACCAAAACACAAAATGCTCAAGCTGCAAATTATCCATTTTGCACCATAGAACCTAATAAGGCTGTAGTGAGTGTCCCTGATGATCGGCTTTTGGAGTTGGCTAAGATTGTAAATCCGCAGAGAATCTTACATTCACAAGTAGAGTTTGTGGATATTGCTGGACTTGTGCGAGGTGCGAGCAAAGGCGAGGGGCTTGGTAATCAATTTTTGGCAAATATCAAAGAAGCTGATGTAATTTTGCATATTGTGCGATGTTTTGAGGATAGCGATATTACACATGTAGAAAATCGTATAGATCCAATAGGCGATATTGAGATTATTGAGTTAGAGTTGATTTTGGCTGACATAGCAACATTGCAAAAGCGTATTGCAAAGCTAGAGAGGGAAAGTAAGGCACAAAAGGGTGCCAATACTATGCTTGAGGTGGCAAAAGATTTACTTGCACATCTAGAATCTGGCAAGAGTGCTAAAAATTTTCACTCTTGTGATATGCAAGAATTTTTAACCCTCGATAAAGAACTGCGATTTTTGAGTAATAAGGAAGTTATTTTTGGTGCGAATGTCGATGAAGATGGTTTAGGTGTGGATAATGAATTTGTCAAGCAAGTGCGTGAATATGGAGCAAAGCGGGGAAGTGAGGTTATCAAGCTTTGTGCTAAGATCGAAGAAGATATGGTAGGTATGAGTGATGAGGAACGCAAGGAGTTTTTACAAGAGCTTGGCGGTGGAGATAGTGGGCTTGCACAGATTATTTGTGTAGGGTTTGCAAAATTAGGACTTATTAGCTATTTTACTGCTGGAGTGCAAGAGGTACATTCTTGGACTATCAAAAAGGGCGATAAAGCTCCACAGGCTGCAGGTGTGATTCACAAAGATTTTGAAAAAGGCTTCATTCGAGCTGAAACCATTAGTTATGAGGATTTTATCAAATATGGTGGGGAGCAAAAAGCCAAAGAGGCTGGTGCTATGCGGAGTGAAGGGAAAGATTATATCGTGCAAGATGGCGATGTCATGCATTTTAGGTTTCATGTGTGATAAGGTATCTAGGAGTTGGTAATGATTAAGGCAAATACTTAAAAACAAAATATAAAAATATCGCTTGAGGCGTTTTGTGCATTTTTACCTTGGGCTATACCCTTTAGTGCCCCATTGGTATTTTATAGTGGGTTACTTATCTATGTTTTCTCTCATTTTGGTATCCATCACGATTTACACGCATTACATTAGCAGTGTGCATTGTTATGGGTGGTGCTATAGGGTTTGAGGATACCATTTTGATTGGTGATAAGGCGAATTATTACCTGTTGGAATACTATCATCTTCTCTACTAAAAAACCTCAAGTCGTAATTCTTACAATACCAATAGATTAAATCGCTCTGTAAAATAGTTTCTATGCGAATGGAAACTTCTTTGTAAGCCTAGCAAGAATATCTTTTGAGATATGTCAAACTTCTTGTGTTTGTGTGCTTTGACGCAATATGCATTTCATAACCCCCCCCCTACTTAAAAAACAAAAAGCAACATCCCAGGCTTACTAGAGCTTCTCAAGCCATTTCTTGTTTCCTCCATGTTTTAGTTTCTGAGTCCATGCATACACAAATCCCAATTTTGGATAAGAAATCACAAGATGCTTTAAGCAATTAAGCTTGCCAAGATGTAAGTCTTTGATATAAGGCTTGAGTTCCGGGAGTCTTTGCTTGATATTATGTGGATCCTTATCAAAGCAAAAGATTCCTAGAGACCATAAGCAACAAGCACGCAAAAAATGTTTTGCCATTTTCTTAGTTTTTTCATCTTCGCATTTTTCTAGTTCATCAATCAAAGAAAATGTAATAGCAAGAGCGCATTCTTGGTGATGGTATTTCCTTGTGAGGTAGGGATCATCAAAAATCTTGAGTAAATCGTACAAAATCGGAGCGACACTTATATACGCACTTTTTTCAAAGTTTGAATTGCTATTGTCTCTTACGCGATAGGCATAGAGTTTTTTGTCAACTCTTGCAATATAACTTGCTCGTATAAAAAGTACGATCCCAAACCCCAAATCTTCTGCAAAGTTTAAGCCATTGATAAAATAAAGACCAATCTTTTGCAAGAATGCAAAATCAATCATGCCAGACCATGCAAAAGCCCATCCAATTTTTTTGTCTCTGACAAATTCAAACCATTCTTGGGAATCTATGATAGGGCGTGGAATGCCTTGAAAAAAGTATTCAAACTGTGTGAGTAATCTCTTGTCATACGCCAGATTTTCAAAAAACACATCATTGTCAAACCACACAACCTCTGCTTGCTTGCCTTGACTTTGAGAATCTGCAAAAGCCTTAAGACATAATTCCACGCAATCTTCCCTCCAATAATCATCAGAATCTAAAAAAATAACGTAATCAATATGTGGAGGAATATAAGTATGTGTGGATTCTAAAGAGTTTAGGGAATTTTTAATGCTATTTTGCAAAGCATTTTCTTGTGTTTTACTAGTAACCAATACAGCACTCTCATTTGTATATATATCTTGTGTTTGACTAGCCAAAAGTTCTTGTGTTTTACTAGTTTGCATAAAAATTTTTTTAATGCGATAAGGATTAGAATCTCTAACTTCATAGGTTTGTAAAAAAGCAAAAGAATGAAAATCTGAAGAATGGGGGTTTATCTCTTTTGATGTGTTGTTTTTATAAGAGTAAGTTTTGCTTAGCTTTGCTTTATATTGGCAATGAGTGTTTTTTAGTTGATAAGATTGTGTAAAGTCTTTAGATTCTAAAGAAATATCTAAACATTCTTTTGCTTTTAGGTTAGTACTGCCCCCCCCCCCTAGTTCATTATTGACTTTACTTTTTTGCAATTTTATATTCGTATTAAAGTATTCAATCCCTACATTTCTAGCACTGCTTAATCCTCCATTTTCTTTATCAAAGAGGATAAAGCGAGAATCTTTTAAAACATATTCTTTTGCAATTTCTAAACTTCCATCAGTGCTTCCATCATTGACTAAAACTATATGCAGATTCTTATAAGTCTGATTGATTACAGAATCAAGACATTCTTTTAAGTAAGGGGCTACATTGTAGATTGGTAT
>NZ_FZPO01000085.1 GCF_900198655.1 Helicobacter equorum
TCAAAATCTGTCCCAATTTTTACCTGCAGTGCATACAATGTTTTAGAAATCATCGAAATCTATACTCCCTTTTGCGTAATTTGTCACCTTAGCCTCAAAGAAATTCGTCTTTTGGTCATTAAAGCTACTAAATTGATCCACCCATTTGATAGGATGAGACACATTATAAAGCTTAGGAAATCCTACTCTATATAAACGCTCATCGGCAAGATATTGAATATATTGCCCTATAATCTCGCTTGTAAGTCCTAGAATCTGTCCTTGTGTTATGTATTCTCCCCACGCTGTTTCTACCTCTACTGCTTTTCTAAAAAGCTCTATGACTTCCTCTTCTAGACTATCTGTAAAGAGGTCATCGCGTTCCTTACGCAAAGAATTAATCATATTTTGAAACAATATAAGATGCGTAACTTCATCGCGTTGGATAAAACGTATCATTTGCGCACTACCTAGCATTTTACCACTGCGTGCCAATGTATAAAAATAACAAAATCCACTATAAAAATAAATCCCCTCTAAAATCTGATTGGCAAACATAGCCTTAAGAAGATTATGTTCTGTAGGATTTTTTGAAAGATCCAAATACACATTTGCAATATAATCGTTCTTGTGTCGCAACTGCATATCCACACGCCACATATTATAAATTTCATCAGTATTTGCTGAAATAGATTCTACCATTACTGCATAACTTTGAGAATGCAAAGCCTCCTCATACGCTTGACGTACAAGCACGAGATTTATCTCTGGGCTAGTCACATAGGGATTAACATTATCTATGAGATTATTTGTCTGCAATGAATCCATAAAAATAAGTTGCGCTAATGCCCTATCATAACCAAGCTTTTCTTGAGGCGTAAGACCTCCGTTATAATCCCGCTTATCGGCATTCATATTTACTTCTTCGGGAAACCAAGTATTTGCAAGCATTTTCTTCCATAATGTATATGCCCATTGATACTTGATTTTGTTAAGATCAAA
>NZ_FZPO01000022.1 GCF_900198655.1 Helicobacter equorum
GCGATCATGTATTGATGAGTGGGGGAAGTGGGCTTGTCCATACTGCGCCAGGACATGGGGAAGATGACTACTATGCCTGTCTCAAATACGACATAGAAGTGCTAATGCCCGTCGATGATGGTGGTTGTTATGATGAAACCCTAAAACTCAAAGCTCTTTTGCGTGATGATGTGGTAAATACATTCATCGGACAACATGTCTTTAAGGCAAATGAAGGTATTTTGAAACTTTTGGGCAAAAACCTTTTGCATTGCTCTACATTCACGCACTCCTATCCATTTTGTTGGCGCACACACAAACCCATCATCTATCGCGCTACAAAGCAATGGTTTATCCTCATGGATAAACCCTTTGCCACAGAATCTAAAACATTACGCGAAGTAGCACTTGATGAACTTAAAAAGGTGCGATTCTACCCCGAGCATGGACGCAATAGAATCACTTCTATGATACAAAACCGCCCAGATTGGTGTATCTCAAGACAAAGAGATTGGGGTGTGCCTATCGCATTTTTTAAAGACAAACGCACAGATTCTGTCGTGCTAGATCCACAGGTGCTAGATTTTCTCGCACAAATCTTTGATCGCGAGGGTTGTGATGCGTGGTGGAGTAAAGACATAGAGGAACTTTTACCTCCAAGCCACAAAGATCAAAGTGTGCATTATGAAAAGATTTATCATATTCTTGATGTATGGTTTGATAGTGGTAGCACTTGGAAAGCAGTCTTAGAATCTAAAGCATATAATGCTGGAGAATATCCTGCGGATATGTATTTGGAAGGTAGCGATCAACACAGAGGATGGTTTCAAAGCTCGCTACTCCTAAGCTGTGCGATACACCAAAGAGCGCCGTATAAGCATATTCTTACACACGGATTTACTATGGATGAACGCGGCGAAAAAATGAGTAAATCCAAAGGCAATGTAATCGCACCACAAGAGATTCTTAAAAGTTATGGTAGCGATATTTTACGCCTATGGGTAGCCCTTAGCGACTACCAAAACGATCAACGAATCTCCCAAAATATTCTCAAACAAGTCAGCGAACAATACAAAAAAATCCGTAATACTATACGCTTTTTACTCGCAAACACGCAGGATTTACAAGCTATCACGCCATTATCTTCAGACATCGATCGCTACATCGTTTCTCTAGCTAATGAAGAACTAGAACACGCCTTAGAACTTTTTTTGCAATATGACTTCACCAAAGGTTTTGGCGTTGTTATGAATTTTGTCAGCACCCACCTTAGTGGTGTGTATATGGATTTGTGCAAAGATAGTCTATATTGCGATAGTGCAGATTCTACACGACGCCAATCTATCCAAAGTGCAATGGCTTTTATCCTCAAAAAATTACTCTTTGTCATCGCACCAACACTCACTTACACCGCATATGAGGCATTTGGATATGCTAATACCCATATTAAAGACCAGGCATTAGATATTTTTGATCTTTATAATCCTACGCTTAAAAATGTGGCAGGTATGCAATCTAATAAAATAGATTTTACGCGATTAATGAAAATTCGTGAAAAATTTGGGGAAATCCTTGATGAACTCAAAAAAGACAAGATCATCAAGTCTTCCTTAGAGCTTCATCTTATCAGCACCAATGCTTGTGAATTTAGTGAAATTGATCGATGGCTTATTGTAAGTAGCTGGGGCAAAAGCGATGAGGATTTTGTGATCCTAAAACGCTTTGTGGTTGATATAGATGACACACAAGAGCATTTTGCCATAGCAAAAGCCAAAGCGCATAAATGTCCGCGTTGTTGGCAATTTGTGGCAACTAGTGCAGAGGACATATGTGCTCGCTGTCAAGAAGCCATAGAAAAACAAAAAACCACACACAAAGCATAGTTATGGGAGAAGTATTTAATCTCGCCCAACCCTTTGGGTATTTTGAGGCATTTAGCACGATTATTGTTGTGTGTGGCATAGCCTTTGTAAGCTTTTTAGTATTGCGATATTTTAGACCCAAAAAATAGCAATGCACGAACTCGCAGATATATTTGAACCTATCACGCCTTGGGCTATGCCACTGATCGTAGTAGGTATATGTGCTATGGTGGTGTGCATAATCTGTGCGTATGTGATTTTACACAAAAGACAAAACCCTATCATACAACATCTAAAATCCCTTGATACACAAGATTCTAAAAAATTTGCCAAAGAATTTAGCGCACTTGTTGCCAAAGCCAAGACAAAACAGATTCTCAATCAACACGCACTTACCAAAATCCAAGAATTCCTCCCAAACCTCAACGCTTATAAATTTTCCAAAAACCCTCCCCCTCTGGATTCAGTGCTCCTTACCCAATACCAACACATTTGTGAGAATCTATGAGCTTTGCCTATCCATTCTTTTGGCTTATTTTTGCTCTGTTTATCCTTGTGTGGTGGTGGCTAAAAAACACACGCACACGAATTTTTGTGCCTCATCTCCCACTTATCCAAAATCAACACATATATTCTTGGCTGACATTTTTGCAATTTGCCGGGATTGCATGCATTGTGGGTGCGCTCTCTAAGCCATTGCTAGAAACAAAACACATCCTTATACCCACCACACAAAGCCAAATTGCCCTTGTGTTAGACACAAGCTTTTCTATGGAAGCAGTGGACTTTAGCCACACTGGCGAAAATCGATTAGAAGTGCTTAAGCGTCTTAGCAAAGATTTTATCGACAACAATCCATATGATAGCATACTCATTGTGGCATTTGGGGAGCATACAATAATCCTCAATGCCTTAACCCAAGATCGCGAATTCCTACACCATATTATTGATAGCCTAACACTTGGATTAGCTGGTGGCAAAACAGCCATTAATGACGCACTGGTACGCACAATCTATACCCTTATACAACTTGATGACACACAAGACTTTCAAAGCTCTGCAGATACAACGCTTAGTAACGATATAAAACGAAGTATTATTTTACTCACCGATGGCTTTGATACGCATTCAAAGATGAGCACTGCACAAGCAATAGATCTTGCCATTAAAACGGGTGTGAGAATCTATCCTGTCAATATCAGTGATGGAGGCGATAGCCAAAGTCTTGAATTCATCGCCAAAGCAAGTGGTGGCAAAGCCTTTAGCGCTCTGAATGAAAATGATCTTGCAACAATCTATCAGCAAATCGGTGAAATCACACCACACACGATTCTAAAGCCCTATGGCTATGATATTAGTATGTTTGTGCTTGGACTTGGAATCTTGCTTCTTGGAATCTGGTGGGTGCGATATCATGGATTGCATATAAAAAGGCGCTAAATGCAGCATATCCTTATCTATGGTAGCCTAAGCCTGTGCTTACTTGCGATTTTTGCCTTAAACTATATCTATCAAAAAAAATGTTTCACTCCACTAAGTATGAGTATAGGTGCATTTGTATGCTTTGGCTATGGACTAGTGCAAATGCTAATTTTTGAGCCTATAATGCCTTATGAAAACCCCAAAATAGTCTTTGTACTTGATGTTTCTAAATCTATGCAGGCAAAAGATATTTTCCCCTCACGCTTAGCAATGGCTACAAAAAAACTTCAGATTCTGCTAAAAACATATAAACCATGCTCAAGTATAATTATCTTTGCTCAAAATGCCTATCTTCTTTCGCCATTTAGCTGTGATTACCTCACACAAATACAACAACTCCAAAAGCTAAACACAAATAAGCTCCCTTGGTATGATAGAGTCTTTGAAAATGCACTAGATACAGGTGCAAGCAATGGGGATTTAGCACTAGAGAGTGCAAAGCTTTATGGCGATAAAATTATCGTGCTAAGTGATGGAGAGTTTATCCCTCGAGATTCGATGTTATGGGTATTTGCTACGCCACAAGGTAGCGTTATTGAAATAGATTCTGCACTGCTTTATGATGAAAACCACCAAATCGTACAAAGCACCCCGCTATCACAAGCTATCACTCAAGGGATTATGTTTTCATATAGCAACAAGGATATACAAAAAATCGCCTCTTTTCTAGGCAAGAATATTCATAATGCGCCACCTACCCTACACAAGCTAGATTCAGCACGCATAAGTCTTATATTGGGGCTTATATTGTTATTTATTAGTCTCTATGGGGCTACATTGAGACATCGCGTATATGTACATTACGCACAAGAATACAAATAGATTCAATATGATGCGTATAAGGGAATTGCTCAAAAAGTGCTAAAGCATATATGTGGTGTGTGCGTTTTAGTACTTGCAGGTCATCATAGAGAGTTTGTGGCGCACACGAGATATATACAACAACCCTAAATCGTGCAATAAATTCTAGTATAGCCTCATCACCAACACCACTTCTAGGTGGATCAATCAAAATAGCACCAAAATCAAAACTATCCAAATCCACATCTTTAAGCCGAAAAAAATCTCGTTGCCTACACAATGCAGCGATACTTTCTTGTGCATTAAGACGAGCAAGAGTGATATTAGCAATATTACGACTTTGGATTATCTCTTGAAGGGTATGGATAGAATCTTTGACAACTTCTGTGGCAAACACACGCCTAAAAATCTGGCTTAGAGGTATAGTAAAATTCCCACTCCCGCAATATAATTCCACAAGATCGGTTTGCATACTATTTGGCACAACCTGTGGCAATGTGGTAAGCAAAAAATAAAGCATTTTGGCATTAATAAAGGGGTTTGGTTGAGAAAAAAGACTCTCTTTTTTGCTCATACTGCATCGTGCAAGATTAATGCCATACTGCTCAAGTAAGCTTTTAGAATCTCTATCAAGATATATGCCAAAATTATCTATGATACACTCACTACCAAAGGAGATTTTTTGCCCCTTAGATCGCCCAATAATGTGGACTTGAAAATCCGTATATCTCTCCTGCATAATGTGTGTGAGGTGCTCTCTAAGCATGCTTATTTCTTCTTGCCACATATCATCTAAGCATTTGTGATAGATGAATGTCACAACACACGCTTTGTATGTGGAGAGAAAACTACAACCATAAAGCTTATGTCGCAATGTATGCGTGGCATTTAGCGGAGCAAAAATCTCACGAATATATTTTATGAGAATCTGTATAGGCTCCAACAATACGGGGCATTGTGTAATTTTGGTGCGCTCATTTTTGCCAAACGCATTAGTCGCAAAATAAAAGCCTTCATATGTGCAAAATCTAAAATCCGCCCTTGCCCTAAAACCCTGCTTTGGCGAAGTAAAAGCAATGGGTGCGCTAGATTTTCCACCAAGTATGCGCTCTGCAATTTCCATAGCATATGTGTTAAAATCATAATTTTCATACGATCTGCAACCACCGCAGATCCCAAAATGCGGACATACCAAACTACTTAAATCCTGCTACAAGATTCCCTGTGAGGAGATTAAACCCATCGACAAGCACAAAAACAAGAATCTTAAAAGGTAGTGAAATCATCACAGGGGGCAACATCATCATACCCATCGCCATAAGCACAGAGCTTATCACCATATCAATCACTAAAAATGGCAAATACAACAAAAACCCTATCCAAAATGCAGTCTTAAGCTCACTTATCATAAATGCCGGAATGGCAACAGTTAGCGGAACATCATCAATAGTTTGGGGATTATCAAGGTTGCGTATGCGGAAAAAGAGTGCGAGATCTTTTTGGCGAGTATTTACGATCATAAATTCTTTGAAAGGCTTTGTAGCACGCACAAAAGCCTCATCATAAGAAATTTGGTTATCAATATAGGGCTTAATACCATTATCATAACTTTTGGTTACCACAGGCTCCATAATAAAAAATGTCAGCACAAGTGAGAGAGAAACGAGAATCTGTGTTGGTGGAGATTGCTGAGTGCCAAGTGCGGTGCGTAAAAATGCAAAAACAATAAGAATACGCGTAAAACTTGTCATCACCAAAATAAGTGAAGGTGCAAGCACAAGGAGCGTGATAATGATGACGACATTTAGTGTGGTTACTAATTCTTTTGGCTCTGTTGGTGGAGTGAGGGAGAGATTAAGTTTTGGGATAATCTGCTCTGGAGGCATTTGCACATTTGGTGTAGAAATAATCTCTTGAGTTTGTTGCTCCGCGGAAGAAGTTGTATCCACCTGCGGGACAAGGTTTGGCACCAAAGGCTCTTTTGGTGTGTATGGATTTTGGACTTCTATCATATATGGGTGCTCTTCCTCTGCACCTAATAGCACAAAACACGCAGAAACAATACACAATACACACAAAAGCTTTTTCAAATCTATGCCTTAAATACTAAAACTTAGGCAGCGATTATAGGCTTTAGTGTGTTAAAATTCCATAAAATGATTTTACTCCCTGCCATAAGGATTTATATGAAAGATTATAATCTGCCTGTTTCTATTATAATTTTAGCTGCCGGTGCCGGCACACGCATGAAATCCGCTATTCCAAAAGTCTTGCACACTCTTTGTGGTAAAAGTATGCTTACACTCATCACACAACAGGCACTAGAATTAAGTGATGACATTCATATCGTACTTCATCACCAAGCCAAAAAAATCACACAAGTGTTGTATGAAGAATTTGGAGAATTATTAGATTCTACCTTACACCTACATACTCAAGATATAGAAAATTTTCCCGGTACAGGTGGGGCATTGCGCAACATACTCCCAAAATATAAGCGTGTGCTAGTACTTAATGGAGATATGCCACTTATACAAGCCCAAAGCCTTAGAATCCTATGTATGCACCAAGAAACAATCGTTATGAGTATGCTATGGCTACACAATCCCGATGGTTATGGGCGTGTCGTGCTAGATGAAACAACACACAATCCTAGTAACCTCACCACACACAAGGTCCTAAAAATTATCGAACAAAAAGACGCCGCTGACAAAGAGCTAGGGATTCAAAGCGTTAATGCTGGTGTATATGTCTTTAGCCAAGAAATTTTGGAACGCTATATCCCAAAACTTAGCAATGCCAATGCGCAAAAAGAATACTATCTCACCGATGTTATTTCCCTTGCACAAAATGATGGGATAGAAATATGTGGTGTCTTTGTTGATGCAAATGAATATATGGGTGTAAATAGCAAAATGCACCTTGCACAAGCTCAAGAAGTTTTGCTCACACGATTACGCCAACATGCTATGGCACAAGGGGTAAAAATGGATATGCCCCACACAATCTACATAGAATCTGATGTTGTTTTTAAAGGTGAATGCGTGCTAGAAAATGGTGTGCGTATCAGTGGAAAAAGCTTTGTGCAAGATTCACATATCAAAGCTCATAGTGTTATAGAATCTAGCGTCATTATCCAAAGCGATATAGGGCCTATGGCACATTTACGTCCAAATTCTCATATCACAGGCACACATATAGGAAACTTTGTCGAACTCAAATCTGCGAAACTAGAAGGTGTCAAAGCTGGACATTTAAGCTATCTTGGAGATTGTGAAATAGGTATGGGAAGCAACATAGGTGCTGGTGTTATTACATGCAATTATGATGGCAAAGCCAAGCACAAAACGCTTATTGGCGAAAATGTCTTTGTAGGAAGTGATTGCCAACTCATCGCTCCTGTGGAGATTCAATCCAATACACTCATCGCTGCAGGTAGCAGTATCACACACAATGTCCCAAGTGGTGCATTAGCCATAGCACGATCCAAGCAACACAATAAAGCTGGTTTTTTTGAAAGATTTTTTGGCAAAATCACACAATAATCACAAAGGAAATCTATGCAAATCATACTTAATGGAGAATCTTACGCTACAACGGCACAATCTATTGCTGAACTCATCAAAGAAGTAGGCGTAAAAGAAAAGATGATCGCCTTAGCACAAAACACAGCCGTGATACAAGCAAAAGATTGGGATAGCACACCACTATGTGAAAATGATGAAATAGAAATATTGCAATTTATGGGCGGAGGGTAAATGAGCAAAAGTTTAAAAAACACTCAAAAACTCGTGCTACAAGCCTTGCTTGTTTGTTCTCTGGTGCAAATTGCCTTGGCATATGATAGTTTCAAAATAGGCTGGAGCAATGCCAATCTAAGCGAACAAAAAGGAAACTATGGAAGTAAAAATATTTCTGGGATTTTCTTTGGACTTGAGCGTGGTTGGTTATATGATAATCTAGTAGTGGCTGCATATCTTGAAGGCAATGTGTGGCCACTTAGCACTCTTAGCGAGGGAGGATACTATAGTATAGGCACTGGTGGCAAAATAGGCTATAACTTTGCACATACATTGCCTTACATAGCTTTTGGAGCGGAGTATATGAGTTTGTATTATACAGATAAGAGTGATAACCAAAAAAATATCGGTGGATTAGTGGCACAAATAGGAGCAAATTTTA
>NZ_FZPO01000086.1 GCF_900198655.1 Helicobacter equorum
TTTGATCTTAACAAAATCAAATATCAATGGGCATATACATTATGGAAGAAAATGCTTGCAAATACTTGGTTTCCCGAAGAAGTAAATATGAATGCCGATAAGCGGGATTATAACGGAGGTCTTACGCCTCAAGAAAAGCTTGGTTATGATAGGGCATTAGCGCAACTTATTTTTATGGATTCATTGCAGACAAATAATCTCATAGATAATGTTAATCCTTATGTGACTAGCCCAGAGATAAATCTCGTGCTTGTGCGTCAAGCGTATGAGGAGGCTTTGCATTCTCAAAGTTATGCAGTAATGGTAGAATCTATTTCAGCAAATACTGATGAAATTTATAATATGTGGCGTGTGGATATGCAGTTGCGACACAAGAACGATTATATTGCAAATGTGTATTTGGATCTTTCAAAAAATCCTACAGAACATAATCTTCTTAAAGCTATGTTTGCCAATCAGATTTTAGAGGGGATTTATTTTTATAGTGGATTTTGTTATTTTTATACATTGGCACGCAGTGGTAAAATGCTAGGTAGTGCGCAAATGATACGTTTTATCCAACGCGATGAAGTTACGCATCTTATATTGTTTCAAAATATGATTAATTCTTTGCGTAAGGAACGCGATGACCTCTTTACAGATAGTCTAGAAGAGGAAGTCATAGAGCTTTTTAGAAAAGCAGTAGAGGTAGAAACAGCGTGGGGAGAATACATAACACAAGGGCAGATTCTAGGACTTACAAGCGAGATTATAGGGCAATATATTCAATATCTTGCCGATGAGCGTTTATATAGAGTAGGATTTCCTAAGCTTTATAATGTGTCTCATCCTATCAAATGGGTGGATCAATTTAGTAGCTTTAATGACCAAAAGACGAATTTCTTTGAGGCTAAGGTAACAAATTACGCAAAAGGGAGTATAGATTTCGATGATTTCTAAAACATTGTATGCACTGCAGGTGAAAATTGGGACAGATTTTGA
>NZ_FZPO01000089.1 GCF_900198655.1 Helicobacter equorum
TCCTAGAGACCATAAGCAAAATCCTTTAAAGAAATATTTCCTTACTGATTCTTTTATTTCTGTATTTTTATATTTTTCTAATATCCGCGTTAGATAAAGCGTGAAATAAAACACACTCACTAACTGGTGGTATTTCCTTATAGTGTAAGGTTCGATAAATGCTTTCTTCAAATCCTGCAAAAATGGAGGAATACTTATATGTGGACTTTTCGCATATCTTGAAGTGCTATCGTCTCTTCCGTGACACATATACAATATTTCATTAATCATAACAATGTGATTTGCATGCATAAAAAGCACAATACCAAAAGGCGTATCCTCCATAAATATTCCATTGATAAAATAAAGCTCGAGCTTCTCAAAAAAATTAAAATCAATCATTCCAACACAAACAAATGCCATAAAGAGTTCGTTCTGTTTGGAAACCTCTGCCCAAATTTTCGGAGTGATGATTGTGTTTTTGAAATATTTCAAATAATTTTGGAAAATTGTGGGCGAACCCATATCATAAGCTAGATTCTCATATAAAATCTTGTAGTCAAACCACACAACCTCTGCTTGCTTGCCTTGACTTTGAGAATCTGCAAAAGCCTTAAGACATAATTCCACGCAATCTTCCCTCCAATAATCATCAGGGTCTAAAAACATAATGTAATCAATATGTGGAATAAGAAATTCTAAAGACTCTTTAGAATTTAGCAAATCTACAAAATCTGCGTAATTTATTGCATTAGGTGATTGAGAAGTATAGAAAGATTTGATTTTATAGGGATTTTGTGGATTTTGATTAGCTAAAAGAGTGTATTTACCCCCCCCCCTAATGGAAGTTTCGAGGCAAAGTAATCAATCCCAAGATTTCTAGCATGAGACTGCCCTCCATTTTCTTTATCAAAGAGGATAAAGCGAGAATCTTTTAAAACATATTCTTTTGCAATTTCTAAACTTCCATCAGTGCTTCCATCATTGACTAAAACTATATGCAGATTCTTATAAGTCTGATTGATTACAGAATCAAGACATTCTTTTAAGTAAGGAGCTACATTGTAGATTGGTAT
>NZ_FZPO01000090.1 GCF_900198655.1 Helicobacter equorum
TCTCATAAGGGTGTGTGAGATCTTGCATAAAAATTTCTATATTTCTCTCTTTTGCCACGCTTCCTAGAATCTGTGCAATAAACACGCTCTGCGTATGCAAATATAAATCACGCCCCAAAATAAGCGCACCACCACTTCGCACAAAATCCTGTATGTGTGCCACTTCCTCATCGCACAAACTACTTTCATTAACGATATAGCCAATATCTAACTCCGCAACAAATTCTGCCAAACTTTCACATTCTAATCCCAATAACGCACTCACGCCGGATTCTGTGCCAATTTCATAGCGATAGATATTATGTGTATCTTTGAAAAAAAATGGGTGTAAGATAACCCCTTGAGTAACCTTAGCGCGCTCTAAGATCTCTTGTGCTAAAGGCGCAAAAAGTCCAAAACTTAACGCCCTCTTGTATGTAACTTCTACGCCAAAATCTTTAAGAGGCTTAATAACCTTATCGCTATACGCACCCAATGTCTGTAAAAATGTGTGAATATTTGGGAGAGATTGTGTATCCATGCAACCACCTAAAAATTGTAATTAATCTGCGAGATCACATAGCTTCTATCTAACGCTTTACCAACTTCATAGCTCTCGCCATTTAATGCCCACACACTAGCTTCTAGGGGCGTAAAAATATAATAAGTCGCTATCAATCCTAATGTAAGATGAGAATCTATCTCCCAATCTATGTGCAGTTTGAGTGCGTGCTCTCTAGCACTTGGTGCGGTAGTGTATCGTCCATCAAGCCCAAAAACAAAATTTCTAGCTTGTGTTGTTCCTAATGCGACATTACTAAAAAAAAGTGTGCTAAACGCATCGGGTGCTAAAAAGGCATTGAGTGCAGGACCTGTGCTATAAACGCTATTATCAAGTGTGTAGAATCCAAGTGGATTGCCCGGTTGTCCCATACGCGCATTGGCATTGCCTATATTCTTATATATGGCAAGCGAGACATTACAATGGCGTAAAAAATCAAAATCTTGCCGTGCTACAAGCGATGCACTAAAACCCGATGAATCTCCATCACCAAAGTTTGCAAAATAATGTCTGCCAAGACTATTTATTCCCTTGTTATGTATAGGAAAAAGCGCGGT
>NZ_FZPO01000002.1 GCF_900198655.1 Helicobacter equorum
TTAGGTTCTCCGCCACTCTCCGGTAAATGATGAATAAAAGCCAATGTAATAAAACCAGATTCTGTCAAAGTCTGTGCATATAACCCAGAAGTCTGTCCTTTTAGCGCACTAAAAGGACACTAATTGTGATAGCAGGAAATTTTTTGGATATGCAATCTTAGGGATATACAAATCCCCCAATTAGCGTAATCCCGTAGCGATTTTTAAAATGCACTTTTTGTGTTTGCACCTTTTGGCTTTTTGCAAAAGGCTTATCTCAAGAATCCACATTCTGTGCCATCATCACACCTCCAAATATACAAATATGTGCTACAAATGCCTGTAAAACATTCATACGATCTTCTATACAAACAGCATAAACCTTATTACAGGTTTTAAAAAATGGATTTAAAAGATGAGAATTACTCTAAGTCAAGAGCTATATGAATTATTTTGCAAATATTATGGAATATACACCTAAGGCGATATTTTTATAAAAGCTACGATACAGGGTGAAAAATATGGAGTGTTGCAAGTAGGGGTAAGTGTGAATTTTTAAAGTTATGAAAATACAGAATCTCCCATATGGAAGATTCTGTATTTGGGCTAGATTCTCATCAAGGCTTATGATATATCTTTAAGAAGAATCTTTTGTGTATCCATAATCCCAACACCTCTATTTAATACATTTGTAGCAATATCTTGCGCTTCTTTTAGAGAATGCATTGCATATGTGCCACATTGATATTTGTTGGCTTCAGGGATTGTATCAACCTTGAGAATATCTCTCATACTTGCTTCCCACGCATCTTTGACACTTTCATCACTAGGCGCACCTATGACGCTCATATAAAACCCTGTGCGACAACCCATAGGCGATATATCGATAATCTCTGTCTTAGTATCGTTGAGGTGATCGCGCATAAATCCCGCAAAAAGATGCTCAAGCGTATGAATCCCTTTTTCGCTCAAAATCTCTTCATTTGGCACACAAAAACGCAAATCAAAAACACTCACCTTATCACCCTTTGGTGTTTGCATTGTCTTTGCCAAACGCACCGCTGGAGCTGGCATAATGGTATGATCAACTTTAAAGCTATCTAATAATGGCATTTTCTCTCCTTAAAATCTATATATAAAATCGTATTGTAGCATTTTTTATAGTATTCTCTTTAGCTTTAAGCTATAAAAGTTTATAATGTAAAACTTTGAGGGAGGCAAGTGTGCTGGTGTGCGCCTTGGGCTTCAAACCCAAAGAAGGGCTAGGTGTCTAGCTCTTGGGGAGTTCGATTCTCTCGCCTTCTCGCCAAAGGTTTGCATACAACATTCTCTAGCAAGGAAGCCTATGGAATCTCAACTTATGAGTTTAGCAATACAAACATATAAAATCACTCTTATTCTTTCATTGCCTATGCTTTTGGCTGGACTTATCGTAGGGCTTTTGGTAAGTATTTTCCAAGCCACTACCCAAATCAATGAGATGACTCTAAGCTTTGTCCCAAAAATCTTGGCAGTTGTGGCAGTCATTATCTTTACTATGCCGTGGATGATTGGCATGATTACGGATTATACGACTATGCTTTTTAATATGATTGCAGATATTAAGTTTTAATGCATACGCGCATTATTGATTTTTCTAAATATTCAAGTTTGCGTGTGGGTGCACCCATAGAGGTGCAGGTTTTGGAATCTCCGCACGAATGCCTACAGATATATGGGCATATCATCGGCAAAGCAAATAATCTCCTTGTTTCTCCACACGCATCAAATCTGTATATGCTAGATAAACATTTTTCTTTTATCCATATAGAATCTACATGTGTGCATATCGGTGCTGCGATGAGTTCTGGGCAAATTTATAGTTTTTTCAAAAAACACGATCTTGGTGGTATGGAATTTTTGCAAGGTTTGCCCGGATCGCTTGGTGGGATTATCAAGATGAATGCCGGACTAAAGGATAAACGCGGTGGGATGCACGAAATAGATAAAAGGCTTTTGGAGGTCAATATAAATGGCATATGGATACCAAGCCATAAATTAGGCTTTGGGTATCGCAAAAGTGCTATTGAAGGCGTGATTTGTGCAGCAAAGATTCACAAAATCAAGGGCTTTAAGCATGAACTTACACAAGATTTCTTATCATTGCGCACTCATCACCCCAAAAAACCAAGTTGCGGAAGTTGCTTTAAAAATCCCATAGGAGATTATGCTGGGAGACTTTTAGAATCTGTAGGGCTTAGAGGTTTTAGAGTTGGTAATATGGGCTTTGCACAAGAACACGCAAATTTTTTAGTGAATCTAGGGAATGGAACATTTGAAGAAGCTATCAAGCTTATTGACATAGCTAAAAAACGCGTTTTTGAATCTAGTGGCATAGAGTTAGAATGTGAGGTGCAGATTATCACATAACAACATTAAAATGTAACCTCTAGTCTAGATAATCCCAAACTAGAGGTTACATTTTTAGAGGACTAACTATTCTACGCGCTTACACATTGTCCATCGGCTTTTTGAAGTGCTGGATTTGATGCTTTTTAATTTCTACAGGAACGCCATCCATTTATTGAGCCATAAACCGGAAGTTGGGTGTGATTAATCCCCAAGCCATAGCGTTGAGTATCACCATAGCTAAAGAGTCGCCCTTGAAGCATTTTATCAGGGCTATATCCACGCTATTAAAATTTCATAATGTCTCCTTAACAAATTATTAAATAGGATCGTTTGATATTTTTGGAAATTTTCCTAGCAATTTCAAACCAATTTTTTGCCACAATGAAAGTTTTTTGCGAGAATGTGCTAACAAAAGCGCAAGAATCTCTTTGCGACGAAACATTATGGCACAATTAATAGGCGTCAAGCCCAAACCATTATCTTCATCAGGGTTTGCACCATATGCAAGTAATAACTCTGCCATTTCTTTGTAGCCCTTAAAGCACACTCCAGCTAAAGGTGTTTGGGCTTTATCATTTTTCTTATCGACTTCTGCCCCTCTTTGCAACAACATTTCTGCAACCTCAAAACTATTATTGTATGCAGCTAACATAAGCAAGGTATTCCCTTGATGATTTGCTAAATTCACATTTAAGCCGGCATTTAGCATTATCTCTAGTGAATGTTTATCATTGCTACGAGCAAAATCAAAACTTTGAGCAATAAATTTTTCTAATTCTTCTTCTTGATGTGTCAACTTTAACTCCTTATTTGTGCTAAATTTTGAATATCAAAAATTAGCACAAAATTACAAACTCTTGTTTAGAATCTCAACTACAATTACTTCATTGAGATTCAAAAGCATTCTCATACAAAATGCACTATTTCACAAGTGCGCTAATAGCTTTAAAATGTGGGTCTTTAGAATCTAACATGCTACCAAAAAGCACAGATTCTGTATTGATGATTTTTGCACCTTGAGTTGCCATCAGCGAGATCGCATTATTATGATTGGTATCATTACGGGAGCTTAGAGCATCTTGAACAACCCACACATTAAAATTAAGCATAAGTGCATGCAATACACTTTGCAAAATACACACATGACTCTCAATCCCGAAAATAACAAGATTTTTACACGCAGTTTGCACGACACACGAAGTGATCCCCTCATCACCAAAAATACTAAACGTGCTTTTTTCTCTTAGCACACATTGAGGAGTTTGGGATTGCACATCGCGTGAATCAAAAGATTCTATGCGTGTAAAGACAATACTAGAATCTGTCACACCCAATCCCTTTGGATACTGCTCGGTAACAAGAATTTTGCTCCCTAGAATCTGTGCACCCTGCAAAAGAGTATTGGTATTTTTTACCACTTCAGACTTTCGTGCCATAACAGGCAAAAGTCGCTCCTGTATATCAATGCACACAAAAAGCGAATCTGTAGGATCTAAAAGCGCTTGTGTAAAAGATTGCATCACATAATCCTAGAGTTGTGAGACAATAGCTTGCGTATCACGCGCAATTACAAGCTCCTCATTAGTTGGTATCACGCATACCTTGACTTTAGAATCTGATGTAGAGATGATCGCTTCTTTTCCACATACTTTGTTTGCCTCTGTATCAAGTTTCACACCCAAAAAGTCCAAATGATCCACAATCATACCACGTATGAAGTTGGCATTTTCACCCACACCTGCGCAAAAACTAATAGTATCAACGCCAATAAGCACCGCACAATATGATCCGATATATTTCACTACACGATACGCAAAGGCTGCACGAGCAAGTTTTGCACGCTCATCACCTTTGAGATCTGCATCAAGCAAATCCCTAAAATCACTTGAAAGTCCAGAGATTCCAAACACACCGGATTTTTTGTTAAGAATATTCACAATAGCTTTGGTATTAAGTCCCTCTCTATCAGCGATATAATCCAAAATAGCAGGATCTAAGTCCCCGCTTCTTGTGCCCATAATAAGTCCCTCAAGCGGTGTAAGCCCCATACTTGTATCAATACATTTACCATTTTTGATCGCAGCAATCGATGACCCATTACCAAGGTGACAAGTAATAATCTTTGAATTATGATAATCAAGCCCCAAAAACTCCGCTGTGCGTTGTGAAACAAACTTATGACTAGTCCCATGAAACCCGTATCGGCGAACTTTGTGTTTTTCATACCATTCATATGGCACACCATACATAAAGGCTTTGGCAGGCATAGTTTGGTGAAATGCTGTATCAAAAACTGCTACCATAGGAGTATCTGGCATAAGTTTTTGGCATGCTCTAATGCCTGTGATATTTGCTGGATTATGTAATGGTGCTAGTGCTGAACAATCTTCAACATGCTTAATCACATTTTCATCAATAAGCACAGATTCTTTAAAATACTCTCCACCATGCACAACCCTATGTCCAACAGCTGCTATTTCCTGAAGTGAGTTAATGACACCATGTTTTTTATCCGTGAGAGCTTCAAGGACCATAGATGCTGCTTTTTGGTGATTTGGTATTGCCTCTTTTTTCTCTATTTTTTCACCATTTTTCTTGTAATTTAGCACACTACCCTCAAGTCCAATTCTATCGCACATACCAGAAACAATCGCTTTTTCTGTCTGCATATCAATAAGTTGAAATTTAAGTGAAGAACTTCCACAATTAATAACTAAAACTTTCATATTTTCTCCTTTATGTGTATTGTTATATGTATCTATGCTTGTGCTTGTAATGCTGTAAGTGCCACAACACCCACGATATCATCGCTACTGCAACCGCGTGACAAATCATTAACCGGTGCTGCCATTCCCTGTGAAATAGGACCATATGCCTCTGCTTTTGCAAGTCTTTGCACAAGCTTATAGCCGATATTGCCCGAATCCAAATCTGGAAACACAAGCACATTCGCCTTTCCTGCCACTTTTGAACCCTTTGCTTTAGAAGCACCAATGCTTGGCACAATGGCTGCATCAAGTTGCAATTCTCCATCAATGGCAAGATCTGGTGCAAGGTTTTGAGCGATTTTAGTCGCTTCCCTTACTTTATCGATATGTGGGTGATTAGCGCTACCATAAGTAGAATGACTTAACATCCCCACAAAAGGTTCACTTTTTGTAAGCGCCTTAAATGTGTGTGCAGATGCTACCGCAATATTCGCAAGTTCCTCTGGCGTTGGATCTTGGCAAAGTGCACAATCTGCAAACACAAATGTCCCATCTAGTCCATATGCACAATCTGGCACAATCATCACAAAACATGATGAAACAATCTTAGAATCTTTTGCAGTCCCAATAATTTGCAATGATGGACGCAAAACATCAGATGTAGCGTGCAAAGCTCCTGCTACCATACCATCAGCTTTTTTTGCTTTTACCAATGCTACACCAAAATATAGCCAATCTTTGGTGAGTAATTCTCTAGCTTTTTGTGCATCCATACCTTTGTGTCCACGAAGATCGACAAAAAGCTCGACAAATTCCTCAAGCAATGATGTATTATTTGGATTAATGAATTGTGCTTTTTGCAGGTTAAGGCTAGAATCCATAGCCTTTATCTGATGTTCATCACCAAGCAAAACAATATCAGCAAAACCTTCCTCTAAAATCTTATGCGCTGCCTGCAAGGTACGGATATCGCTTGTCTCTGGTAAGACAATTGTTTTTTTATCAGCTTTTGCTTTTTGTTTAATGCCTTCAATAAAACTCATATCTAATCTCCCTTTATTGTAGTTCTTAATTTACATACTAAAACAGCTAAATTAATAACTTTCTTATTTACAAAAACAGAATCTATCAAAATGGAAATTTTTACCCATTTTGCACAATATATATTTTTATATGCATAGAGAATCTATGCAATATGGGATTTTATAAGGGATGATAGAAAAAGGTAACATGGGGAAAAATGATATTTATTAAAGAGGATTACACCAAAGTTTAGTGAAAAATTACATTATCCTAATAAGTCCAAGAGACTTATTAGGTATATAGTTATTGTGCGCTCGCTTCTAGCTCGATAGCGATAATTACCTTATCACTTACAGAGTTATCAGCAGTATTTTCGCCCACATTGAAATCTTTACGATTAATTTCACCTTTGAGTGATATAGAAATTATATCTTTGCCTGTTTTTGGGTGTTTAATCGGTCCGCCTATTTCTGTATCAAATACAACATTTTTCACCACATCACGAATTTTCAGATCAGCATACACTTTACCTTTTTCAAACTTTGTCATATTCAAGGTTGCATCTGGAAATTTTTTAGAATCAAAAAAATCTGGTGCATTGAGGTGTTTGTCCCGCATATTGTTATCGGTATTGATATCTGCAATCGCTACCTTACCATTGAATTTAGTAAGGGCTTTACCATCAAACTCAATCTCACCACTAAATTTTTTAAAATTCCCTTTTACTTTGCTCACCATCAAATGCTTTACTTCAAATCCCACCGATGAATGTGTAGAATCTATCACATAAGTTGCCGCACTTATACTTCCAAAAGCCACTGCCAAAGCCATCACAAAAGCCTTCATTGAAATCTCCTTCAAGTTTAATAAGAATCTATGCTTAAGATTCACGAATGCATTATAACACATTATTCCAAAAATCGCATAACACCATACCACACCCACACACAAACCCAAAATGTGAGTGCTAAAAATTGCACGGCACTACCCATGTCTTTGGCTTTTTTGGCAAGTGGGTGAATCTCTATCCCAGTATAATCTACTGCGTTTTCGATCGCAGAATTTATAAGCTCAACCATAAGCGCAAGAAAACAAGGCAACAAAAGCAATACGCCCTCTTGCCAATCTCGCGCTATCCACAAAGCTAATGGGACAAAAATCACACACAATCCCACAATTTGACGAAATGCTACTTCATCACTCCAAGTAGCTCTAAAGCCATTTAGTGAATACAAAAACGCATTCCAAATACGCTTTAGTCCCTTTTTACCTTTTTTGTCATTGCGAGTATTTTTGCTACATGTGTTATGCAAATGAGTGCTATGGTGGGTATTTGATGTTTCGTTATTTGTATAGTGCATGTCTTGCATTAGCGTTTCCCAAAATCTAAACTAAAATGTGTCTGTATGTCAATGGGACTCATTTGAAAAATATCTTTCCATTTAAAAGATATTTGTGGTGTTTTAGCATACATGTCATACCAAATTTCTTGAATTCTATCATCTATGCACACATCGCCAATAATTCTCGCCATATTAGCTAGGGCATTATCTAGTTCTTTTGTTTGGGAATTTTGTGCTTGTTGATAGCTAGATTCTATAAGGGCAAACATTACACTATAAAACTGCATATCTTCTTCAGAAGCTCCATAAAAGGCACTTAGAGATTGTTTGAGGCTTGGGGATTTGAGAGAAATATGATCGGAAATAGGCATTACCTCAAGATCTTGTAATACTATATTGCGCTGTTGTGTGTCTTTAAACATTTTGATAATTTCATGAAGGGTGCTTGATTGAAAATTAGGGTGAATAAAGGCAAGATGCGTATCTGCCACAGACTGCATATCGCCTGCTTGCGCATTGCATGTTATGTTTGTATCAAGCATAGAATCTATAAAATTGATTGTACTAACGCATTTTGCGTGGAATTGCCTCCCAAGAACAGCTATGTCGGATTCTACCTCAATATTTGCGTGCGTTTTGCTACCACCAAAACTAACTACCAAATCACTAAAACCCACAACACTAAGAGTGGATTGTGTGTCCAAAGATTCTGTATCTTGCGCTCCAAAGTGCTTGTTTATGGCAAGTTGTGTCGTTTTGCATACGATTGTTGTGCTTCCTTCACACACAAAAGGACGATATTCAAGTTGTATATCTTGTGTATTTTGGGATTGCAAAAATGTGTTAAGTTCATGTTCCATCACGCGACTCATTTGTGATGTCAAGATTTTGGTAGCGACAAAAAGTCCCACGATAATAATCACACTCACACCGACAATGATAAAAATTGTCTTTTTTTTCATTCCTTTCTCCTTATGTGCTAAAACACTAGCTATTTCATTTTTATTTGGATTTGACTAAACGACGTAGCTTGACATAAAATTTCATCCACTCATCAAGCTCCATAAGTGGATGACCACCCCATTTTGTATTTGGTGGGAGATTTTTACCCACCGCACCGCGTCCTGCGACTTGCACAAAATCACCAATATGAATATGCCCCCCAGTGCCAGCCTGACCTCCCATCACAACATTACGCCCTGTGGTAGTAGAACCAGCCAAGCCTACTTGTGAGACAAGCAAAGTATGCTCTCCCACCTCACAATTATGACCAATTTGCACGAGGTTATCAATTTTGCTCCCTTTCTTGATAATAGTCTCCCCAAAAACCGCACGATCGATAGCATTGTTTGCGCCAATCTCTACATCATCTTCTAGCACCACACACCCATTATGCTCAATCTTGATGTGTTCGCCATTTTTGGTATGTGCATAACCAAAGCCATCACTTCCTATGACACTTCCAGCGTGGATTCTCACACGATTTCCAATCTTGGTATCACGATAAATTACGACATTAGGAAACACAACACAATCTTCACCAATCTCCACATTATCACTAATCACCACACCAGCCAAAATCTCACTACGCGCACCAATGTGCACATTTGCTCCGATAAAGGCATTTGGTGCGATTTTTATACTAGATTCATATGTATTGGCATAATTTTGCATAGGGTTTGCAAATTCAGGCTTTGCAAAACATACAGAGAGATATGCAAAAGCTAAATGTGGATTTTCTACCTCTAAAATCTGCATAGAATGTGGGACATTGCCCTCCAAAGCCTGCATAAAACTAGTGCGCACTAGCACCGCACCTGCCTTAGAGGTAGCAAGTTTAGGAATATATTTATCCTGATCAATATAGCTTATGTGCGTTGAGGAAGCAGATTCTAAAGGAGCAATACCACTTATAATAAAATCCTCTCCCTTGTAATGATGTATAGTGTGAATCTGTTTAGATTCTAAAAATTGTATGGCTTGATAGACACGCATAAGGCAATCCTTGGGGTTTTGTAAAAGTAGGCATTATACCTTAAAATTCTCATTACACTAATTTTGTTTTGAAACAATCTGAAATGGCGCTTCCCGCAACATCTGCCCAAAGGAAAATACAAGTCCTGTCATAATATTGCTTCCACTACGATCAAAATATTTGCCTTGTAACATATATAGCTTAAAAAATGGTGCTATGGTAATTTTTTTGTAAAGATTAAGATCATAACGCACTTCAAGCTCTAGGTAATATTTAGGATCATAGTCATTAGAAGTGGCGGTATAAAGATAATCCCGCGCATGCATTTCATAATGGAGTTTGCCACTATTTTTAAATTGTTTCTCAAGCGCAAACCCCAATTCCAAACCAAAGCTTTGTGCATTTGTGCTAGCATTAAAATCTTTTTCTCCAAACATCGTAAGCGCAAAATCCTTAAGCACCATGCCACTAAAAACTTTCACTCCCACATTGGCACGTACAATCTGTCGCCTACCAAACTCATTAGAAGCCACAAATTCTGTCTGATAGGAAATCTTGCTATGAGGACCAAGCTCAAAATACAAACTTGGTATGCCCAAAAACTCTTCAAATTCCCAAATCCTTTGTGTATAATCCGAGCTCAATAAAATGCGATCAAGGTTTTTGTTACTAACGCTTGGGGCATTTGCTGGGAAAATGATTGTTTGTCCATATTCTGTCAAAAGTGTATTAAAGATGACAAAATTTGGCGTGTAATAATCCATACCAAGATTCAAATATCCCTGTGCAATCATCTGTGAATCACCCTGCAAACGCGTGTCTGCAGATACGCTATAAAGCTCTTGATTACGCAAAGAAGTTGAGGAAAAATTAAGCGAAATACGCCGTAAATCAACCTGCCAACCAATTTTTTGCTCTTTGTAAATTGCTTCCTCCTCACCAAAAAGCAAAGCCTGATACACTACTAAAGTGATGAGGAAAAGTGTAACAAGTCGTATCATTTGTTATGCGAATTTTTGGAGGTGTGTATAGCATGAATCTTATCAAGCCATTCATTGAGTGTTTTTTCAAATCCCTTGTCTGTGCGCTCAACAAAATGTTGTGGTGTGGCAAGATATGTTTGTGTAACATAACCCCCAAAATCATGCGGATACAGATACTCCTTGCCATCAGGAAGAATATTAGGCACAATTGGCAAAATATTGCCTTTTGCAATAGAATCTAGGGCAGCATTTATTGCCTTATATGCTGTGTTTGATTTGGGTGAAGAAGCGAGGTAAATCACGCATTGTGAAAGAATAATGCGAGATTCTGGATAGCCAATCTTGCTTACTGCTTGCATGGTGGAAGTTGCTAGGTTTAGTGCATTTGGATTAGCATTACCTATGTCTTCACTTGCTAAAATCACAAGACGACGTGCGATAAATTCAGGGTTTTCACCACCTGCTATAAGACGCGCAAGATAATAGATGCTCGCATGCACATCACTGCCACGTATGGATTTAATCATCGCAGATATAAGATTATAATGTGTGCTATCCTCACTACTTCCGTCATTGAGACTAAAGGGACGCATAGCTTTTAGGGTGTCTATAGTGATAGGATCTATATCGAGCACCGCATCAAGTAAGTTCAACATTGCACGCCCATCGCCCCCACTGGATTCTATAAGATACTCATAACTTTGTGAATCTAGTGCACATGGATAAAGACTAAGTGCCTTATCAAGAAGTTTTGTGAGATCCAAACGCGAAAGAGGTGTAAATTCAAACAAAAAACACCGCGATCGTATAGCATTTGTTAGAGTATAAAAAGGATTAGTCGTGCTAGCCCCAAGCACCAACACTTGACCATCTTCCATAATAGGTAGCAAAAATTCTTGCTGTGCTTTATTGAGGCGGTGAATCTCATCAATAAATACTGCACATTTATACAAAGAATTTTGATACTGAAGCACAAAAGCCTTTAGATTCTCTAACTTAAAGGCGGTGGCATTAAAATAGCCTATCTCATATTCAAGCATTTGGCAAATAAGTCGTGCTAATGTCGTCTTGCCACAACCAGGGGGTCCATAAAAAATACAATGAGGTGGAGTTTGGGAAAGAATGTTTTTATACAAAGGCGTATCTTTGCCAATAATATGTGCTTGTCCTATAAATTCATCAAGATTCTTAGGGCGCAAGACATTGGCAATATTTTTCATGCACACTACTTTTTAAACAAAATCACTTCATAAGAACTCTCTTTAATCTTGAGTTCTTTTTGAGAAGAGGTTTTACTACTTTCGCGTAATTCTTCAATGATGCTATCAAGTTCATCAAGTCGCTCTTTTAAACGCAAAATAATATCCACACCTGCAAGATTCACACCAAGATCTCGCGTAAGTCGCAAAATCGTTTTTATTTTGTCAATATCGCGTTGGGAGTATAAACGCATTTTTCCATCGGTGCGTCCCGGCGCAATCAATCCTTCTTTTTCATATTGGCGCAAGGTTTGTGGATGAATCTCTAAAATCTTTGCCACAACACTGATAAGATACACAGGTTCATCATAGCTATACATTGATATCTCCTAGTCTGTAAGTTGAGTTTGGAGCATTTCTTTAAGTTCTGGACTTAAATCCTCTACTTTAGGCAATATCACCTTGATACGCAAATACAAATTCCCTATATGCTGTGTTTTTCTGTTTTTTAATCCAAGCTCTTTGATACGGAGCTTTTGTCCGTTTTTGGTATTTTGTGGGATAGTGATAATGATGTCTTTTTGTAAGGTGCTTACTTTCATCTTACCGCCAAATAACGCAAGCTTGAGTGGGACTTCTATGTTTTTTAACAAATCATCGCCATCTATGCTGTATTCTGGATTTGGTGCGACACGCACTTTAAGAAGTAAGTCTCCTGTGCCATAGCGCGTTTTTGCACCCTTACCCTTTAGCCTAATAGTCTCATTATCTCGAATACCAAATGGAATCTTAATAGTAAATTCCCCACCTTTACCGCTATAATGATAACTACCACCAAGCAAAGCACTCTCAAAAGGAATTGTGATAGAATCTAAAATATCATTATCCACTCCGCCACCAAAACCTCCAAATCCGCCACCAAAGGAACTATAGAAATTTTGACTTGTCCCAGCACCAAAGCCCCCTTGCCCAAAGATATGCGACAAAATATCATTAATGTCCATATTACCCTGTGCACTTCTAAAGTCATGAAAGCTTTGTCCCCCAAACATAGAATCTCCGAATCTATCGTATTGGGCTTTTTTATTCTCATCACTCAACACTTCATATGCTGCATTAATTTCTTTAAATTTATCCTCTGCACCAGGTTCTTTATTGATATCGGGGTGATATTTTCTTGCAAGTTTCCTATATGCTTTTTTGATCTCATCAGCACTTGCATGTTCTGATATTTCTAATGTTTGGTATAAACTTTTTGCCATAAAAACTCCTTAATGATGAATCTACATAAAAGATACGCTATAAAATTTAGTGAAAGTATATCATAAAACTTTAGTATTATGTAATCAAGTTTAATACACTTATTGACTTTTAAGAGTGAAAAAAAATATAATGCAAACGCTTAGAATCCATTACATATGGGAGTGGTGATGAAATTTAGCAAGATCAAAGATTATGCGATGGTTGGTAGCATAGGTGTGGCAGTAACGTTTGCAATGTATGGGTGCGAAGATTCTAATGCCAAAGATTCTTCAATACTCCAAAATGCACAAAAAAATGGTGCATTTGTTATCATAGAAGAACAACAAGATGGTAGTTATAAAATCCTTGAAGAATATCCAAGCAATACCACACGGGTGCTTTTAAAAACATTAGATGGTCAAGAGCGTATGCTAAGTGATGAGGAAATATCCCGACTCATCGCCCAAGAGGAGCGCAAAATTGACGCTGGAACAAGCGAACTCACTAATCCAAATTCTGGGGGACTTGGACTTGGTGGAGCAATCCTCGCATCAGCAGCTGGAGCAATCTTAGGAAGCTATATCGGCAACAAACTTTTTAATAATCCAAACTTCCAAACCAATGCACAACGCAATTATAAATCCCCACAAGCCTATGAGAGAAGCAAAAATAGCTTTTCTAACAAAAGCACTTCAAGCAGTGGATTAAAAAGCACTAGCGGTCGTAGTGGATTTTTTGGCAATAATTCTAGCAATAGTGGGCGCGTGGGTGGCTCTAGCGTAATGGGTGGATAAATAGATGTTACAAGGCATACTTTTAGAAATAGATACAGAAAACAAACAGGGCAAAATCGAACAAGCAGTCAATAAACGACAATATCTTTTTAATCTCGATTTATGGGAAGGCAAAGCGGATGAACTTTGCAAAAATGCTGAAATAGAGTTTGATGTAGAAAAAGCACGTGTTATCAAAATACGCCCCAAACCAAAACCCATAGATCCCAATGAAATCCCCGTAACCAAATCCGCACAAGAATGTATCACCGAATTTTTTGAGCGAGAAAATACTATTTTGCAAAACTATAAAGATTTTATGGAAAATCATCCGCGCCTTGATTTTTTGCGATCGCAACGCTTTATTCTCACAGCATATAATGACTTATGTGAAATGGATGGCACACTCGCCAATCCTGCCCTCAAAAAACTGCGTCAAGAAATCTTAGCGCTTTATAAAGAATTTGAAAACTATGTCAAAAAAACAGAATATTCGCTTGAATATTCGTTTGAAAAGATTTTTTTAAATCGCCAAAGTGCCTATCTCAAAGCACAAAACCTTATAGAAACAACTAAAGCTTCTCTTAATAACGCACAAGCCCAAGTCCGCCCTTTGAGCAAAGAACTAGAAGAATCCGAATTTGCACTCAAAAACTCTAGTAACAAGCATTCTAAGGATTTTCAAGAGCTAGAAAAAGACGTCAAAGCTATGCGAAAACACTATGTAGATTTGGTGAATTTTATTGCGGTACAAAAAGATCTCTTGGTAAAAACTACAGATCGCCTAAAAAATTTTAGACAACAACATCTCCAAGAATTTTCCGAAGTTTTTACTCCAATGAAACAAGATATAAAAGAGCATTTTATCATGCTTCTTGATACTAAAGCCTATGATTTAGATTCTGTGTTGTGGCAGAGAGCAAAACGCAGCGAAGTGATTAAGCGATTTTTCCGTGATGCAGGGATTGAAGGTGGTTATAGCTCAAAAACTTTCTTACATTATTTTTTACGCGGACTTGACAAAAGCAAACTCTCGCCACGTAGTAAAGAACTTTTTAATCTTTTGCGTTATTTGGAAGAAGTTAGCAAAAGAAATATTCTCATTATTAGAGAATCTAGTGCGGACTTGCACCGAGATAAGCAGATTATCGAAAAAGTGGATTCTTGTCTCTCCATAGCTACCGAACAAAAGATGATCCCTGCATTTAATGAATTATGTGCAAATAAATACGACATTGTTGTGATGGATTGGCGCAATGAAAATGTTAGTGCGCTAGATTTTATTCGTAAATTCAAAATAACCAAAAAAGATGCGAAAATAGAATTTATTATCCTCATGCCAGAATCTAAAGATTCTGATTTTATACTCAAGGCACGGGATTTAGGTGTGCAGTTTTTTGTGCCTGCACACGATGGAGGCTTACTTGCAGAATCTGTGCGAATGGCGATCTAGTAGCATTCACCACAGATTTGATAATGTCGTAAAAACGCAAGATCCACGCCCTCTAATAAGCCTTTGTCTTGTAACCCTTGTATAACTTCCTTGCTACAATCAGTTTCTTTTGGCCATTCCCTATGATACCCATCTAGTGCATTTTTATCAGTAGCATCGATAAGCACCACGCCTTCTTGCACCCAAATATCGCGTTTTGCATCGATATTGTTTGTAATCCTCCACACAAGCATGTAAGGATTTGAGAGATTATTTTTGTGGCAATCTACCAAAAAGACTATACGCACATTCTGTGCGAGTGCTCCCAAAGAAGTAGCGCTAATAAGTGTTTTTAGGCTACTAGATTGTTTTTGCACACTCCATACACAAAGTGGATTATATGTGCGCGGAAAATACTGTTTAACCCCCTCTACAAATGGGAAAAGTTCTTGAATCTTATTGTGCAAAGGCATATCTTGTATAAACACAATCTTAGAATCTATTTCTTCTCCCATAGCCTGCACACCGAGCTTGCCACCTCTAGCAAAATTTGGACTTGAGTGATCAAGGGCGTCACAAACCCCCTCGCTAATAAGCATACAATCTGTGCTAAAACGATTTAGCACATAATGCCCAAATGCCTCATAATCTTGAAGATCTGGAGCATTTTCATCAACAAAAATGGCATGTTTGACAAAACTCATTTGTCCCACACCCCAAAAAGCGTGCATAAGCTGCATAGCGTGAGCTGGATACTGCGGTGCAAGTTTAGCAAATATGAGGTTATGAAACACGCCATTTTCAGGCATATGATAATCCTCTAAGCCATGTGTGGTCATCTGCAACAATGGTAAGAAAATGCGCTCTGTAAGATACCCCATGTATTTGTCTTCAAGTGGTGGTTTGCCAACAACCGTGGCCGGGAAAATAGGATTTTTTTTCATCGTAATAGCACTTACTTCAAGCACAGGATAAGATTCTATAGGCGTATAAAATCCCGTATGATCACCAAATGGTCCCTCATCACACATAGTATTAGTATCCACCCAACCCTCAATCACAATATCTACATCACAAGGCACATACAAATCATTTGTTAGACACTTACTCACCCTTGGTTTTTTGCCTCGTATAAAACCATAAAGCATAAGCTCATACATACCCATAGGTAGCGGTGCTTGACCACACCAAATATATAGCGGATCGCCACCTAATGCAATACTTACAGGCATTTTTTGTCCAGCTTTTTTGTATTCGTGAAAGAAATGATGTGAATCTTTATGAATCTGCCAATGCAATCCAAGATGATTTTTGTCATAAATTTGCAAACGATACATACCGAGGTTTTTTTTCTTACCATCAAGACTTTGAGTATAAACCTGCCCCATAGTAATAAATGGTCCGCCATCGTGTTCCCAAGTCGTGAGGATTGGCAACTCATAGAGATTAATCTCTTGCTGGATTCTTTCTTGAAATGGTGGTGTACGTGATATTTTTTTGGGAAACACATGACGCAATGCAAAAAGTTCTTTAGCTTTTTGCAAGATTTGCATAGCACCCTTTGGTGGAGTAAATTTTAATAACGCAGCGATATTTTTGGCTATGGCATTTGGATCTTTTTGGATAAGAAGAGTAAGTAATCTATGGGATCCAAAAACATTCATCAACACAGGAATATCAAAAGTCTTATTTGCTTTTTTATCGACTGGATGTGTAAAAAGGAGAGCTTTAGAATCTGATTTTTTAACTTCTAAATACGCAAGATGTGGAATTTCTAAATAAATATCTAAGGGCGTATCAATGATACGCAATGCATCATGTGTTTGTAGATATTTGATGAGTTCGTGTGTATCGTGAAAATTTTCCATACATGCCCCCAAAATTTTTGGAGGCATTGTAACAAAGCGACCTTAAAAATGCAAGCCTAACAAAACTTGCACATTATGCATCGCAAAACTTGTGTTTGTACCAACAATATCTGGATTTTGGTATGTGTACTGGAGACTTACTGCAAGAGGGATAAGTACTGGTTTTAGTTTGACACCCACATTATATGATGTTGTATCACTAAAGGTTTTGCTAAATGTTGATTTATTTACCCCAATATAAGGCGTGAGACGCAATACAACTAAGCCAAAATTATGACCAAGTGAAGCCCCTATTTGTGTATTGGTGTAAGCACTAGTCCCATTGGCTTTCTCATAAGAATCCCATTTTACCTGAGGAGCCACTACCCAACCAAATGCACCAAGCCATACACGCGCATATGCACCATAATTCATTGGTGTGTAATTATCCTCTTTACTGGACACAACTTTTCCAGCGCTGACACCAAGCTCTGGACTTATCTCAAAACCTGCAAACTCTACTGCAGAAGCCAAACTAGCACCTAAACCTAATGCTAAAAATAACTTTTTCATACATAAACTCCTCTAAATCTAAAATTTTCACCAATGAAACTTATGGCGAAACTTCGCGATCATAGCACAAAAGTAATAAAAAGCAACATATCCCTTAAGAATACCTAGTAATTGAGTGAGATTGTATAGAAATTTGGCTACAATAAAGACAAAAGCACATAGGAGGGTAAGATGACAATTCAAGATAGTAAAATGTATTTTAACCGCGAATTATCGTGGCTTCGCTTTAATACGCGTGTGCTCAATGAAGCAACAAATCCACGTATGCCATTTTTGGAGCAACTAAAATTTGTGGCAATTTATGGCACGAATCTTGATGAGTTTTATATGATACGCGTAGCTGGATTAAAGCGCCTGTATACAAGTGGTATTACCGAAACAGCAGCTGATAAACTCACTCCCCTACAACAACTAACAAGTATACGAAAATACCTCCATGCAGAGCAAAACACGCTAGAGAAAATTTTTCACACGATAAGAGATGCGTTAAGCAAAGAAAACCTTCACATTAAGCAAGTCAAGGATTTAAGCACGCAAGAGAAAAAACTTCTAAAAGAATATTTTCTCACTCAACTTTATCCAGTTATTGTCCCTGTGCTTGTGGATTCTACGCATCCATTCCCACATCTTAACAACCTCTCATTTGCTATAGCACTCAAATTTAAATCCCAAGATGATGTCTTGCGTTATGGCATTATCCGAATTCCTCGTATTTTACCACGATTTTTTGAAATCCAAAGTGGTGTATTCGTGCCTGTAGAGGATATAGTTGGTGAATTTGCACAAGAATTTTTTAATGATTATAAGATTCTTAGTTACACGCCTTTTAGGATAACACGAAATGCAGATATGGAAATCGAGGAGGAGGAAGCTGATGACTTTTTCCAAATTATGAGTGAAGGGATTAAAACGCGCCGAAAAGGTGAAATTGTGCGTTTGGAGATTGGCGATAATGATGCAGATTTGATAACATTTGTCAATGCCAACATCAAGGTAGATTCACAAGATATCTATGTATATAAAACAACATATTTACTTAATCTTAGTGGTTTGTGGCAAATCGTGGGAAGCAAAGATTTTGCCCATCTCACACTACCGCCAATAAATCCAAAGATTTTACCACCACTAGAGAGTAGTACCGATATTTTTACCACACTAAACAATAATGACACGCTCTTATTCCACCCATACGAAAGTTTTGATTCTGTGGTGAATTTTATTCAAAGCGCAGCAAAAGATCCTGATGTTGTGAGTATTCGTATGACACTCTATCGCGTGGGCAAAAATTCACCCATTGTGCAGGCTCTCATCGAGGCAGCTGAAAACAATAAGCAAGTAACTGCGCTTGTCGAACTCAAAGCGCGTTTTGATGAAGAAAATAATCTCCATTGGGCTAAAAGTCTAGAATCTGCAGGAGCACATGTGATTTATGGGATTCCAGGATTAAAAGTCCATGCAAAAATTGCGCTTGTCATAAAGCGTGTCAATAATGCACTCAAAGAATATATCCATCTTAGCACAGGTAACTATAATCCAGGCACTGCCAAAATCTATACTGACCTTTCTTTACTCACAAGCAATACAGACATCGCCAATGATGCCCTAAAGCTTTTCCATGCACTCTCCACAGGCAACGCCTACAAAACCGAGCTTAGCAAACTAAAAATAGCTCCCACACAAATAAAAACCGAATTGCTTCGCCTTATTGATAATGAACGCCAAAATGGCGAACAAGGGCGAATCATAATGAAAGCCAATGCCTTTGTTGATATGGATATTATCCGCGAGCTTTATAGAGCTTCACAAGCAGGGGTAAAAATTGATCTTATCGTGCGTGGAATATGTTGCCTAAGACCTAAAGTAAAAGGCGTGAGTGAAAATATCCGCGTCATTTCTATTGTGGGTAAATACCTAGAGCACGCTAGAATCTATTTTTTCAAAAATGCGCCAACACCTATTTATTTTGCCTCCGCAGACATTATGCCACGCAACCTTGAACGCAGGATAGAGATTCTCACGCCTGCCGTTAATGAAAAAATTGCGCATAAATTGCTTGAGATTATCACTATTCAGCTCAAAGATAATCTCCAAGCTCACGAGCTCCAAAGCAATGGCGAATACACAAAGCTCACCCCAACGCAAGATTCTATCAACGCACAGGAAGTTTTTGAAGAAATGACAAATATGCTATACAAAAATGAAAAAAGTGCCAAAGCCCTAAAGCTTATTAAGCGTATGATGGGCGAGAGTTAATAAAGGATAAAAAGTTAAAAGTCAAAAATCCCAAAGAAATAAGCAAAAGGGGCTAAAACAGAATCTACAAATACACAATGCTACACTTTAACCTTTAAAACTTAGGATTTTTATCAATAACCTTATGTAGCGAGGTTGTATTTAAGCACTACGACAAACCCCTGGTTGTGTTGTAATTTTGGGAAATTCTTTGAGGCATCTTTGATAGCCTTAATTGAGTCTTCATTAAATGCTTCATATTGCGAGGGTTGTATCACATTGATATTATCCACTCTACCATCTGTATAGACATCAAATTCCACCGTTACTTCACCCTCAATACCGCGTTTACGTAGCATAAATGGGTGCTGTTGTTTTTGGGTGATTGCACTTTGAATCTTGTCATACAACTCATTATATTCTCCGTCATTTTTAGCAGTGCGCTGCACAACATCACCGGAATTTTGCTCATTGGCTTGCTTAGCATTCATAGATTCTGAAATCTGCTCCACAATTTCTTGGGGCACTGGATTATGGGCTTTTTGTGTCAAGGGCTTTGGTTGTTGTTTTTTTTGAATCTTGCTTGGTTTTGGAGTAGGCTTTGGCTGGATATCTTGTTGACTAGGAGTTTGTATCGTAGCAAGTGCGAACGTGATAGTATCAATACCATTTTGGGCAACTTGTATAGGCTGGAATTTTTCAAGGATTAGATACATAAACAATGTATGCAACAATAAAGACGCAAAAAATCCTATCTTGCTTGGGGTAAGAATCTTATCGCTGTTGTGATGTGGCAATGCTAACATTTTCATGTCCTTTCTCCTTTAGTATATCTGCAACTTGCACAAATATATCAAACTTAGAATCTTTATCAATTTCAAGCTTTAGTAAGACCTTGGAATCTAACGCAAAAATCTTATCTCTAAGCGTCGATAAATCCACGGGCATATTTTCAAAAAAAATATTGCCTTCTTTATCGATACTAAGCAAACTTGTGGGTGCATCACTTGGCATTGATTGTTGATTAGAGTTTGGCAATTCCACTTTGATTTGCCCTTGTGCGATAAAAGTCGAGACACTTAGCACAATTGCGAGTAATACAAGCATCACATCAATAAGTGGAATCACATTTAATCCATCTTTTTTAGGAAGCCTCATTGTGCATTATCCCCATTATGCGTATGCTTGGTTTTTGTGCAAAAGACTTGGAATCTATTGAGATACACATCAACCTTACGCAAAAAAACATTATAAACAATAAGTGTAGGAATAGCAACCAAAAGTCCTAACGCAGTCGCTTTAAGCGCAGTAGAAAGCCCTATCATAATGCTTTTGGCATCAAGCCCACCACTCACACCCATATCATAAAAGGTAATCATAATCCCTACAACCGTGCCCAAAAGCCCAATATAAGGGGCATTAGAATAGATAATATAGAGTGCTGTAAGATTTTTGCTTAATGCTTCTTCTAGCTCTTCTTTTGTTGTGTAATGCTCGATTTTGAGTTTGGCATAAAACAGAGTGCGCTCAATACTCAACCACACAACTAAAAAGCTCATAAGTCCCAAAATAGCAAAGATAATATGATCGATGTATTCCTTGAGTAGCTCCATAGCCTTACACACTCCTTATGATAATGACTTCCATAATCCCTACGAACTAGGCGGAATTTTATAAGAATAATTCTTAAAATAAGTTTAGTAATTACTAACCCTTGTGCAAGGGCTATGAGAGCTCTGTTGCTAAATCCCGAAGTGCTTTAGCTATGGGCGATATTTTTAATGCAAACATCCCTAAAAATCTATCTTATTTCCACATATCACTCGTTGCCAAGAGACACAAAGCTTTATGTTTTTTTTGATTTTTGCACTATAATTACACTTTTTGTTATAGGAATTTCCATGCAAGAATACCATCGTAACCTTGAATATGTGTATATTTTTACAGGAGGTGGTGGAATGATACAACCCCAACACTTTTACTTGCTGGAATATCGCCTCTACAAGCCCTAGCAACAAACAAACTTCAAAGCTCTTTTAGGAGCTTTTTGGCAACTTTGCAGTGTTACAAAAGTATATATTAGTATAAAATCCAAAAATACCCTTGTAGCCATTGCTTTCTTTTTTTTTGCAGTAATTAGGCACAATTGCTGTGCAATTTCTTTAGATAGATTTTCTCTCAAAAATCTTGCTTTTTTTGATTCTTGTCTTTGGATTATATTTTTTATTTTCACCAAGTATTTAGAGACGTAGAAAAAACGAAAAAATTTAATCCTGCATATTTAAGTCTTGTAATTGCTGTTGTTTTTTATGTATGGATTTTTTAGACCCGGAATAGAATCATTTTTATGCTTATATTGATTGTGGTTAGCGTTTTTGGGGTTATGCAAAGCTTGAGTGAGGCAAAACTTTATAATTTCTCTACAAATCTCACTTTGTTGATTTTTTGTAATTGGTGGGCATACGCTTTGGGGTATTGGACTTCTCATGGCTTTAGGACAATTTATTGGAGCAAATCTTGGATCTAAAATAGCAATCCGCTATGGAGTTTACATTGTGTGTGATTATTGTTTTTATAAATGCGTTTTAACACTATAGATTAGCACGATGATATAAAAGAAGAGATTCATTGTGGTCCCTTGAATCGATTGTAAAAAACAGGAAACTCTGGCCGGGAGAGAGGGATTCGAACCCCCGGAGGTGTGACCCTCAACGGTTTTCAAGACCGCCGCTTTCAACCACTCAGCCATCTCCCGAATTTTTATTATATGAATATGCAGTAGGCTAATTTGGAGGCGACACCCAGATTCGAACTGGGGAATCAAGGCTTTGCAGGCCCATGCCTTACCACTTGGCTATGTCGCCACATATAGAATCTAAAAGGTGGTGCCCGAGACCGGACTTGAACCGGTACAGACGCAATGTCCGAGGGATTTTAAGTCCCTTGTGTCTACCAATTTCACCACCCGGGCGTAACCCAAAAGTTCCAAAACAAAAACACTAAATTATAAAAACTGATGAAACATAAACGATATGGAGCGGGAAACGGGGATCGAACCCGCGACCCCAACCTTGGCAAGGTTGTGCTCTACCACTGAGCTATTCCCGCACAAAAATTGGAATTTTAGCAGTGTTTTTCTAAAAAATCAAGCTAAATTCTACAAATAATTAAAATATAAGTTTTTTTCACTACAATAACAGCTTTAAGTGCTTTGTATTTAGACAAAATAACCGATTTTACGACATCTCTTATATAAGGATCTTGTGTGCTAACTCAATTCCAAAGCTATCCATTTGAAAAGCTCCGTGCCCTCCTTAACGATATAACGCCACCACAGATACCACCTATTACGCTTACCATAGGCGAACCACAATTCCAAACACCACAAAATATTCAACTTAGTCTCAAAGAAAATACCCCATTACTCAATAAATATCCAAGATCAAGTGGTGAAGAGTACCTCATCAATGCACAACTTGCCTTTATTGCTCATCGCTATGGCATAGAACTGAATCCACAGCAAATTATCCCTACATTTGGGACACGTGAAGTGCTTTTTAATTTTCCCCAATTTTATCTCTTTGACACACAAAACCCTATTATAGCCTACCCTAATCCATTTTATCAAATCTATGAAGGTGCGGCAATTGCGTGCAGGGCTCAAACAATCCTTATGGATCTCACACCACAAAATACCTTTAAGCCCTCTTTGCAATCTCTTTTAGCAAATCCAAACAAGCCTCAAATTGTGATTCTTAACTCTCCCAACAATCCAACTGGTAGCGTCCTAGAGCTTGATGAACTTATAGAATGGGTGCAAAAAGCACTTGAATACGACTTTGTGATTTTAAGCGATGAGTGTTATAGCGAACTTTATGTCGATACAAAACCAACAAGTATCCTAGAAGCAAGTCTTAAAGCAGGCAATACGAATTTTAAAAATATTTTAGCACTTAATTCTATATCCAAGCGCTCTAGTGCTCCAGGACTTAGAAGTGGATTTATTGCCGGAGATAGCGATATTTTAAAAGCCTATGGTTTATATCGCACATACATTGGATGTGCTATCCCGCTACCACTCCAAAAAGCCGCTACATATGCGTGGGAGGACTTTCACTCACCAGAACAAAGTCGCGCAATCTATGCAGAGAATCTCCGCGTAGCCCAAAAAATATTCCCTGATATTCATATTAGCCCATACACATTTTATGTATGGCTTAATGTTGGCGATGATGAGGAATTTTGCAAATATATCTATGCCACTGAAGGCATTAGCGTGCTCCCTGGTAGCTTTTTGGGACGCAATGGTGTTGGTAAAGGTTATGTGCGCCTTGCTCTTGTGTATGATACACCCACTATCACAGACGCACTAAGACGCATACGCACATCTCTTCAAAATTTTCACAAAATACACAAATAGGATAACAATGCAAAAAGCAATGAAAATACATTTTATTGGTATTGGTGGGATTGGAATCTCTGGACTAGCTCGTTATCTTATGGCTCAAGGCGCACAAATTAGTGGATCTGACATTGCACAAAGCAACGCCATAAAAGAACTAAAAGCCCAAGGAGTGTCTATCACAATCCCACACAACGCAGATTCTATTACCGATCAAGATCTCGTGATACACTCTGCTATCATCAAACCTGATAATGTCGAAGTTTTAAGTGCTCTTGAAAAAAAAATCCCTGTCCTTTCGCGATCACAAGCTCTAGAATTTATCCTCAAAGACAAAAGAGTATTTAGTATCTGTGGAGCACATGGTAAAAGCACGACAAGTGCGATGCTTAGTAGTATATTTCCAGAATATGGCGCAATAATTGGCGCAGATTCTAAAGAATTTGGCTCTAATGTGCGTGCATGTGCGAGTGAGAATCTTATCTTTGAAGCTGATGAATCTGATAAGAGCTTTTTAAATTCCAACCCATATTATGCAATCGTGCCAAACGCCGAACCTGAACATATGGAAACATACAATCACAACTTAGAGGAATTTTATAGCGCATACGATGCGTTTTTGCAACTTGCCAAAAAACGCGTTATCAATATCCAAGATACCTACCTCCAAAATGTCAATCTCCAAGCCACAAAGCTAAATCCCAAACACGATATTTGTGATATCACATATATGATTGATAATAGCGAACCATACACGAGATTCACACTCAAAAATGTAGGGACCTTTCAAGTCTATGGTTTTGGTGAGCATATCGCACTTAATGCCTCTTTGGCGATTTTATGCGCACTTGATGAAGGCAAAGATATAGCACAAATCGCCACAAATCTCCGTAATTTCAAAGGTATAAAAAAGCGTTTTGATATACTTCAAAAAGGCGCAACAACTATCATTGATGATTACGCGCATCACCCTACAGAGATACTAGCCACACTAAAAAGTGCTCAAATTTATGCCAACCTTAGTGGCTTACATCGCGTTATTGCCATTTGGCAGCCACACAAATACTCGCGCCTTGTAGAGAATCTCCAAAGTTTTAAAACATGCTTTAAACTTTGTGATGAATTAGTAATTTTGCCTGTGTGGTGCGCTGGTGAAAAAGAAATAGCTATCGACTTGCCTAATGAATTTACACATTATAAACCTACCTTTGCCACACATATCAAAAAAGAAAATCAAGGCATCGCATTGTATAATGATACATACAAATTGCGTGATCTCCAAAATGCACTTATTATAGGATTAGGGGCTGGGGATATCACCTATCAGCTACGCGGTGAAAAATAATACACACAACACCTAAAAAGGATTTTTATGGCTTATATCTTATTTGTTATTTTTGTTACACTGCTTATCGCCCTCATCATGATGATCATCAAAGATTCACAAGAAATTGACACAAAAAAGCGCATTGGCATTACCATAAGTCTTGTTATTATCGTGGGGTTAGGCGGTATTTACACATATTTACAAGACCAAGATGCACAAAACCTCTATGAACTTCAAAATGCCTTTAATCGTGGAGAATCGTTGCGGTGCAAAATGAATGATGATACTCTTGTAGTCCAAAAGCAAGATTTTGAAATCACAAGCGGTATCAAATCTATTCAAGGCAAGGAAAACTCCCCACACAAGGGCATAAAAATCCTCTTAGAATCTTGCAGTAAATAACACAATGCGTGCACTCTCTAAACTTATCAATGCCCTTGATTTAGAGGATTTTATTCATACTTTTGAGAGTTTTTTGGCACGCCCTAAAGACTTTGCATTTAGTGGCGATAGACGAGTCTTTGCCCATTTTTTACAAGAATTAGAATCTACACACATAAGCCCACTCCCAAAGCTAAAAGACTTACAAAATGCTCTTATTCATCTCCAAAAATTTGGTGTCTTAAGTTTTGAGGATATTTTTGAATTTGTAAAACTTGTGCGATATTTTGCCTACCTAAAACGCCTCATAAAAGAAGATACACCACATCTTTGCACTTGGCTAGATTCAATCCAAACCCCACCACATATTACACAACTTTGTGAGATCTTTGAAGATGATGGTGAATTAAAGCGTGGGATTTATCCAGATATTGATGGCATAAAAGACGCTATCGCCCGCACACAACAGCATATCACACAAGCCTTTAATGCCCTACTTGTAAGCATAAAAACATATCTTGTAGATCAGCAGATTCACTACATTAATCAGACAGAATGTCTACTGCTAAAAGCCGGGTTTAATAATGCACTCAAAGGTATCATTATCGCGCGTAGTGCCAATGGCTTTTTTTATGTCCTACCACAAAGTATCGCCGAACTAAAAACAAAGCAAAGTAGCCTCAATGACACGCTCCAATCCCTCCTATATGAGCTTTGCAAAGACTTAAGTGCGAGTTTGCAAAAGCAACTTATGTTTTTGCGATTTTTAAATAAAGAATTTGATAAGTTTGATCATATCTATGCGCGTCATAGTTTTGCCAAGGCATATAATTTGGAATTTGTATATGAATCTAGCAAAGAAGATATTGTCCTAAAAGATTTTTGTCACCCAATCCTTAAAAATCCAAAGCCTCTAAATATCGAGATTCATAAAAAAATCATCCTTGTTACTGGTGTCAATGCCGGAGGTAAGACAATTTTATTAAAATCTATTTTGTGTGCAAGTTTGCTAAGCAAATATCTCTTGCCACTAAAAATCAATGCCACGCATTCTAAAATCCCACTTTTTAAACATATCTTTGCCATTGTTTCAGATCCACAAAATAGCAAAAATGATATTTCAACATTTGCAGGGCGTATGATGGAGTTTGCACAAATTTTAGATGAGGATAATTTTTTGCTAGGTATCGATGAAATTGAACTAGGCACAGATTCTCAAGAGGCAGCAAGCCTATACAAAGTCCTTTTAGAACACCTAAGCCACAAACAATGCAAGATTATTCTTACTACACACCATAAGAGCCTCGCGGCGTTGATGGCAAATAGGGAGGATGTCGCATTAATTGCAGCCTTGTATGATGAAACAAAATCACGCCCACTTTATGAATTTTTGCAAGGTAGCATTGGCAAAAGCTATGCATTTGAAACTGCCAAAAACTATGGGATTCCAGCAACCTTAATCAATCGCGCACAAGAAGTCTATGGCGAGGACAAAAAATATTTGAACGAACTTATTGAACGCTCTAGCACGCTTGAGCGAGAACTCAAACAAAAAATGTGTCTCTTAGAACAAAAAGAACAAATATATGAGCGCAAAGCACAAGCCCTGAATGAGACTATTACAAATTATGAACGCGAATACACACACATAAAAACCGAGCTAGAACGCACTTATCGCAATGCTCTTAATGAGCTTAAAAAACACATGAAAGAAAACGACAACAAAACTATTCATCGTGGTATCAATACAGCAAATGCGATCTTGCAAACATATACACACCACTACACTCCAAAAAAACCCAAAGAAACAAACCTCAAAAAAGGTGATTATGCCAAATACGGACAAAATCGCGGGGTGATTATCGAGATTACGGGAAAAATGTGTAGTCTTGAGCTTGAAAATGGTGTGCGCCTCAAACTTCCACTCCACCAACTAAAGCCCACACAAAAACCCCAAATAACACATTCCAAAACATTACCCACGCCCACAAAACCCGCAAATGTGAGTCTTGATCTCCATGGAATGCGTGTGCAAGAGGCTATAGAAACACTTGATAATTTTCTCTCAAATGCCCTCATAGCAGGATTTGATGAAGTGCTTGTGTATCACGGAATTGGCACAGGCAAACTAAGTGCAGCCGTGGCAGAATTTCTAAAATCTCACCCAAAAATCCAATCCTTTGGTGATGCACCACTAAATCTCGGTGGTTTTGGTGCAAAAATTATCAAACTCTAAAATAAAACCTAATATTCACAAGTCGTGATTGAAAAAGTATATCTGAAGTCTTAGAAAGAAGATGGCTCCGGATGCAGGATTCGAACCTGCGACCAAGCGGTTAACAGCCGCCTACTCTACCGCTGAGCTAATCCGGAATTTCAAAAAAGCGTAATTATAAAGAAGTTTTCCCAAAAAGTCAAGCACCAATCCCTATAGAAATTGCAAAATACCATAGTTTTTTAAAAAAATCTTTGTCTTTTATGTAATGCCGCGCAACTTTTTGCAATATCTCCATCTTCAAGCACCTTTTTTTCATCAAGCGAACACAAAAAATCTTGCACTACTTCTTTTTTGACAAGCACAGGCAAATAACTATGATATGTAAGACTGATAAGCCCCAAGAAATTCCCTTTTGTATCAAAAATCCCCTTACCATAGGCAAAATTAGGATACCAATCGCGTTTTAGCTGATAGCCATATTTGACATATGTAGCAGACGCCTGATCATAATATGTCTCTACTTCACCAACTTGCATTGTTTTTGGCACAAAAGAATAATATTTATCCACATAAGGGAATAATACATTTTGATTAGGATTTATACTTGATGTTTTGTTAAAGACATCTATTGTAACACGCTTTTGGATTCTGTCATGGTAGTAACTCTTTTGCACAACATTGCAATAATCATCTGTGCTTGCGATATTTTCCAAAAGTGCTAAGCCACTTTGAGTATCCACAACCATAAGATGCAATTTTGCAACACAAATAATTTCAGGCGCACTAGAATCTTGCATTTTTACATACACGCGACGCGGTATGAGTGAATCACTATACACAACCTCACTTGAAGTAATATACAAACCATTTTTAAGCATATTTGCAAAACCTCGACGCATAGATCCATCATTAAAATGCACCTCTATAATCGCTGTGGCATAAATCCAATCTGGTAAAGGTTCTGGGAGAATGTATTGCTGAGGTAAAAGTGTAGGAGAAAGCATAAGGGCTGTATTTTGATTAGAAATATTATCAAGATTTTCTTTTGATAAAGATGCGTAATCTAGCCCCTCACCCAATCTAGAATCTAACCCACGCAAAGGCGAAGATTTATGAATACCAGATGAATCCATAACACCCTCTTGTATAAGCATATCTTCATCATACACATCTGCATGCAGCAATACACACATACAGACAATGCTCATAACCCTTGCAATCCTTTGCAATTTTTTGTCCTTTTTTAAGCGAAAGTATGTTGCTATATCGGTAAAATATGCCGTATTTTTACCTCACGATTAAGGAGTTTTCCATGGAAGAATTAAAGGTTTTTGACATCAATCCACAGGAATTGCAAAAGCTTAACTATGCACTTATTAAAACAAATAAGGGCTCTATGCTTATTAAATTATTTCCCGATGACGCACCCCAAACAGTAACTAACTTTGCTACTCTTGCAAAAGATGGTTTTTATAATACCCTCACTTTTCACCGCGTAATACCCGGATTTGTTGCACAAGGTGGTTGTCCTATAGGCAATGGCACAGGAGGTCCAGGATATAGAATCCGTTGTGAATTAAAAGATAATCCAAACCTACACAAAAAAGGCTCGCTTTCTATGGCACACGCGGGGCGTGATACTGGTGGTAGCCAGTTTTTTATTTGTTTCTTGGAGCAACCTCATCTTGATGGTGAACACACCGTTTTTGGACGCATACAACCTAACAAACGCGAAAGCCTCAAGGTTTTAGATTCACTCAAACAAGGTGATATTATAGAATCTATTGAAATTTTTGAGCAAGAACCTCAAGAAAACTAACACACGCTTTGGACACGAAGCGAGGAGAAAGGAATGTTTGTCTTTGAGCCATTATTCACAATTTTTGTGCTACTTTTTGGTGGTTATGTCGCCAAAAGATTAGGTGTCCTCAAACAAAAACAATCCAAGATGTTTCTTGATTTTGCCCTGCTCTTTGCTCTCCCCTGTCTTATTTTTGAAAATACTTACAAACTCAAATTTGATACAGAACTGCTAGGAGTGATCGCCATAGGACTCTGCTCTAATATCCTAACAACTTGTATCATCATAGTCCTTGGCAAAATGTTTAGATTCTCAAAAAATACCTTAGTGAGTATGGCGCTACTTACATGCTTTGGTAACACACTTTTTGTAGGGATACCTATCATTTCTGCGCTCTATCCAGATCCGCAGTATATAGGTGAAGTGATTTGTTATGATGCTCTAGCTACCATGCTACCAATTTTGCTTTTTGGTTCATTTGTTATTAATCTTGCATACCCCAATAAACCAAGTTTAATCCAAAATATCAAAGCTATTGTGATGTTTCCGCCATTTATTGCGCTTATCTTAGGACTAGTATGTAGCCTTATCAAGTTACCATCTTTTATCTTTAGTCCTATTACGCTTTTTGGGTATTCAGCGACGCCTGTAGCACTCTTTGCCATTGGGCTTTCTCTGGGCTTTAGTGCGATTAAAAATTCCTACAAAAGTGTAGCGCTTGTCATAATAGGCAAAATGCTTTTAGCGCCGCTTATTTTTATAGGTATAACCCATATCCTCCACATATCTTCATCGCCATCTATATTAATTGCTATCTTTGAAACTGCTATGCCAACTATGACTCTTGCTGGAGCTATGGTCATGAAAGCAAAGCTAGACTCTAATCTTGCGGTGAGTGCGATTGCCTTTGGATTGCTTTTTAGTGCAGTATCAATACCATTTTGGGTTTGGATGTTATACTAAAAAGAAGATCGAAATTACGCAATGGCGGAACGGACGGGGCTCGAACCCGCGACCCCCTGCGTGACAGGCAGGTATTCTAACCAACTGAACTACCGCTCCACCTTATCAGAATAAGATGGTGGTCGCTATAAGACTCGAACTTATGACATCCACCTTGTAAGGGTGGCGCTCTACCAACTGAGCTAAGCGACCAAAGGAAATAAAAGTGGTGACCCCTAGGGGATTCGAACCCCTGTAGCCACCGTGAAAGGGTGGTATCCTAACCGTTAGATGAAGGGGCCACTTTTATTCACAAAGAAAATCATTGAAGTGGTGACCCGTGTTGGATTCGAACCAACGGCCCATTCCTTAAAAGGGAATTGCTCTACCAGCTGAGCTAACGGGTCATCAAGCTATTTTAGCCCTACACCTTTTGTTACAAAAAAGCGAAATTATAGTCATTTTACTAGCGTTTGTCAAGAGAGACTTTGGTAACTTCATAGATTTATGGTGTATTTTTTTTCAAAAGTTTAGCCTCATACAAAAATCTTGATGGTTCATAATCAATGCCCTTAAGCGCATCTCTTTTGGCGTAAGAAAGCACAAGGTTTTCCTTGGCGCGTGTAATTGCTACATACAAAAGTCGCCGTTCCTCTTCCAAACTCCCACCTTTATTCATCAATTTCACATTTGGAAATCGCCCATCCATCAAATCTACAATATATACATCTCTAAACTCTAAACCCTTGCTCGCATGCACACTAAGGAGATTCACGCCACTACCCTCATTTGCCTCGCTTGAGCCAAGCACCATAGCATTAAGAAATTTTCCCATTTCTTTATAATTACATGCCAAATCACGCAACAAAGAAACTTTACGCTCAATATTATCTAATGCCTTTTGCAAACGCTCTGCATCTATGCTTCCATCTTTATTTTTAGCGCGAGTTTGCGCGAGATGATACACGATATCTTTAAAAAACTGACTATGTGCAATGCGTGCAATACAATCCTTTGGGTTTGTAATATCTTGTATCTCACCAAGCATGGCAAAAAATGTATCCAAAAACTGCGCACCTTTGAGGGTAAGTTTTGGGTGTTCCAAAATAGGGTGTGAAGCAAATTGCTTAGAAATGTGCTCATCAAAACGATTTTGTGCTTGTAGTGCAAAAAAATCATCAAAAAGTCCAAGTTCTGTATTTTTTGCTCTCTGTTCATAAGGACGCACCAAAAGATCCGGACTAAAAAGCCCTCTAAGCGCTACGCCATTACCAAGTCGCAAAAGAGATTCATAAATATCCCTTGCCATTGCATTGCCTATGCCTTTGCCGTAGCCCAAAATATGAATATATGCCATCATATCACGCGGATATGTCGCTATCGCACAAATATCAAGCACGACAGAAACCTCCTTGCTATCAAAAAAGCTTGCGCTACCCTTACGTTTGCACGAGATTCCAAGCTCACGCAAACAAGCCTCCAAACCATCGGCACTTGCATTATTGCGAAAAATAATAGCAACATCTTCATGCTTATAGTTACTTAACGCTATATGCTTGGCAATCCCTTGATATTGCGCAAACAACTCTTCAAAACCCAAAAGTTTTGGCGATGCAAAAGCACCATCCTTGATAACCTCCAAACTTTTAGGATAGATTCTAGGATTATGCTTAATAAGCCTATCAGCTAGAGACAAAATTTTTTCTGAAGAACGATAATTTTTGCTCAAAGTAAAGACCTGCGCATTTGGATACTTGGTCGTAAAATTTCCTATAATCCCAATATCCGCTCCATTAAAAGCATAAATGCTTTGATCATAATCCCCCACACAAAAAAGACTTTTTGGATTTAAAGCCTGCAATATAGAATCTTGTAAGGGATTTGTGTCTTGATATTCATCACATAACACTTCTGCAAACTCCAATACATTGTGCGTAATCTCATCTCTAAAAAGCAATAACAAATCATTATAATCCGCATAATTGTGGTATCGCTTCAGCTCATCAAACTCCGCCAATACATCTTCATAAATCTTGACATATGGTGCTTGTGCAGGAATTTTTTGGCATATCCACTCACCAAAGCGCAATGGCGATCCGCTATTAAGATATAGTGAATAGCTATCATAGAGATATTGTGAAGTATAAACCGATGCCGAGCTACGATCGCTAAACACACGTTTTTCAAAAAGGCTTTTTAATAGAAGCTTTAGCTCTTTTGGTTGTTTAAGTGCAATATGCAAATGTTCTTTGAGATATCGATATGCCACGGCGTGGAATGTGCCAGATTCTATCTCACCAGCGACTTTAGAACCAAAAAATCTCCCCACACGCTCAATCATTTCTTGACTCGCCTTGTTTGTAAAGGTTAAGAGTAAAATCTCCTTAGGATGCACACCATTTTGGAGTAAGAATGCAATACGCCCTACAATCGTAGAGGTTTTGCCTGTCCCAGCCGAAGCAATGATAAGATTATAGCCTCGCTTAGCAGTTGCGGCAAGATATTGTTCTTGATTGAGGCGAGAGAGAGGCATAAAGTTTATTTGTCAAGAGATTGTAGGCGTTTCTTGCTAACGCTATTGATGTTACCCAATGATTTGCTCTCATAAGCCATACAATCTCCTTAGAAGTTTGTTATAATTCCTCAAAATTATACAACCAAAGAAATAAGGGTGCTCTTATGCAAGAAAAAAAAGCTTACGATCCACAAGCCATAGAATCTAAGATTTATGAAATATGCCAAGAACGCGGATATTTTGAAGTCGATAGAAGCAAACAAAAAAACTTTTGTATTATGATGCCCCCACCAAATGTTACAGGTGTGCTACACATCGGACACGCACTCACATTTAGCCTCCAAGATATTATTACGCGCTATAAGCGTATGGACGGCTATGCGACATTATATCAACCAGGTATGGATCATGCAGGGATTGCGACACAAAACATTGTTGAAAAACAACTTCTAGCCCAAGGTATCAACAAAGAAAGTATCGGTCGTGAAGCGTTTGTCGATAAAGTATGGCAATGGAAAGAAGAATCTGGTGGCAAGATTCTAAACCAAATGCGAAAACTTGGTATCTCTCCAGCATGGAGTAGGCTGCGTTTCACAATGGATGATGGCTTAAAAAATGCTGTCAAAAAAGCGTTTGTGCAATGGTATGAACAAGGGCTTATCATTCAAGATTCTTATATGATTAATTGGTGCACACACGATGGCGCACTAAGCGATATAGAAGTAGAATACAAACAAAATGATGGCTTTTTATACCATATCAAATATCCGATTAAAGATTCTACACAATCCCTTATCGTTGCCACCACACGCCCAGAAACATTTTTTGGCGATACTGCGGTAATGATAAACCCAGATGATGAACGCTATAAGCACCTTGTGGGTAAAAGCATCATACTTCCCTTACTTAATCGCGAGATTCCTATCATTGCAGATTCACATGTAGATATGAGTTTTGGAACAGGATGCGTTAAAGTAACACCTGCACACGATATGAATGACTATGAAGTAGGCAAACGACACAATCTTCCCTCACTTGTTATCTTTGACGAACAAGGAATTCTTAATGATCTAGCCGGAGAGTTTGCAGGGCTAGAACGCCTTCAAGCACGAGAAAAAATCGTTGCAAAACTACAAAGTGAGGGCTTTATCCACGCCATAGAACCCTATCAAAATCAGGTAGGAGTATGCTATCGTTGCGGTAATGTCATAGAACCCTATATCTCTAAGCAATGGTTTGTCAAAAAAGAAGTTGCTACAAAAGCTATAGGACGCATCAATAATGGTGAAGCGAAATTTTTCCCCGCACAATGGCTTAATAACTACAATGCGTGGATGCGTGATTTACGCCCATGGTGTATTAGTCGGCAACTTTGGTGGGGACACAGAATCCCTGTGTGGTATTGCTCGTGTGGTGAAAAAGTGGCTAGTGAGACTGATAACCCTACTTGCCCTAAATGCCACGCCACTATTACCACACAAGATAATGATGTGCTTGATACTTGGTTTAGCTCTGCATTGTGGGCATTTAGCACACTTGGTTGGGGCAATACAAACACCACACGCCAACAAAGCGATATGACACACACGCTCTATCACGATGAGGATTTACAGAGATTTTATCCTAATTCCTTGCTTATTACAGGCTTTGATATTTTGTTTTTTTGGGTGGCGCGTATGCTCCTAGCAGGAGAATCTTTGTTGGGTAAGCTACCTTTTAAAGACATATATCTACACGCTCTTGTGCGTGATGAAAATGGCGAAAAAATGAGTAAATCAAAAGGCAATGTCATCGATCCTCTTGAGATTATCGCCACATATGGTGCAGATTCTGTGCGCTTTACACTCGCTAGTTTATGTGCGCAAGGTAGAGATATTAAACTCTCACACACCCAACTTGAACTTAGTAAAAACTTCGCCAACAAAATCTATAATGCTGCGCAATTCCTCCTTATGTATGCCACACAACTTCGCCCACAAAATCCTTATTTCACAGATGAGAATCTTACATTCTCTACACCGCTTGGGCGTTATATGAACTCACGCTTAGCCTTTGCGACCAAACAACTCCGCTACGCACTCGATAACTATCGCTTTAATGATGCCACAAGCATACTACACCACTTTTTGTGGAATGAATTTTGTGATTGGGGTATCGAACTTGCCAAAGCCCAAAAAGAAGCTATTTTTGAATTAGGCGTAGTTTTCAAAGAGGGCTTAAAACTCTTGCATCCATTTATGCCATTTATCACCGAATATTTGTGGCATGCACTTAGTGGCACAAGTTTAGAGACAAGCCAATCAATTATGATAGCTACATTCCCTACAAACACGACACAAGATGATTGCATAGAGCAAGAATTCACATTGATTAAAGATTGTATCACTTCCTTGCGCCGTATCAAAGCAACCCTAGAATTAGGCAACGCCCAAATACAACAAGCCTTTGTGCGCATAAATGTCTCTATAGATGTAGCACTGCTGATGCTTTTTGTCAATAAACTTGCCAAAGTTGAGAATCTTGCTATCCTAGATTCTCACGCTACTAATCCAATCGAATGTATAAGCGATGTCGGAGAAGTAGCACAAACTTTCATCGCACTACGTGGGATTGATATTAGCGCTATCATCACACGCTTACAATCCCAAGAAACAAAGCTCCAAAAAGAAATTACAAAGCTTAACACTATGCTAGAAAATCCAAACTTTGTCAAAAACGCACCACAACAAGTGCTAGAACAAAACCGCGCCACCCTACAAAACGCCAAAGACAAACTCCAAAAAGTCCAAAACGAACTCCACACACTCCAAAGGAAATAATATGTCAACACGCAAAGCAAAAAAAAGACTACAACTCTTTACATTCATATTTCTTATTGCATTTTGTGTAGCGCTCATCATAATCTTTTGGCTCAAAAAACCACATCTTGCCACCCCAAATATCTACATTACCCTTACACAAACCTACTTAGAGCTCAAAAATACCTCAAATCTGCACACGCAATCTAGCGCACAAGAAGACGCACGCGCACTTATCCAGCGTGCCAATGCCACAGGCTATCAGCTCATAGATTCACACACACTAGCACAAGATCTTGATTCTTTTGTCATCATAGCCACGCTACCACGCGGAATCTACAATCTAGGGTTAATCCCCGGTGCTAAACACTTTGCCTTTGCTAAAAGCCCAAGCCTCAAGGAAATAGGCAAAGGCACACAAGAAGAATGGAATCAAGATAGCCTCGACCGCTCACAACAAGAATTTTTAGCATTTTTGGGAGCAGATAAAAATGCTAAAATCCTCTTTTATGATGAAGGTGATGATATTTTTGCGCCCGTAGGAAGCGCGCATACTGCCATATTATGGGCACAGAATTTTGGTTACACCAACCTCTATCGCCTCGTGGGTGGTTTTGGCGCATGGAAAGCCTTAGGCAACCCTATAAGCACCCAAAAACCACATTGTTGTGAGTAACGATGTTTGCCCTTACAGGTGGTGGCACAGGTGGTCATCTCGCCATAGCCAAAGCCCTTGCCCAAGAACTCCAAAAAAGGCAAATCCCTTGTATCTACATAGGATCACACGCAGGACAAGACAAGATGTGGTTTGCACAAAGTGATCTTTTTGAGGCGGTGTATTTTTTGGATAGCACAGGCGTAGTCAATAAAAAAGGCTTAGCTAAACTCGCCGCCCTACACAAAATCTATAATGCAACCAAAACATGCAAAAAACTTTTTGCACGCCATAACACAAAAGCAGTCATCAGCGTAGGAGGTTTTAGTGCAGCAGGGGCTTCATTAGCGACCTTGGGAAGTAAGCTTAAGCTCTTTATCCACGAACAAAATGCCATAAGTGGTTTACTAAACAAACTCTTAAGCCCATTTGCTACTCAAATTTTTGGCTCTTTTGCACTTGCACATAAGCGTTTTTATCGCTGTGATTATCCTGTGCGTCAAGAATTTTTTACCCACGCACGCACACGCACAGAAATAAAAACCATACTTTTTTTAGGTGGCTCACAAGGTGCAAAGGCAATAAATAACATCGCACTAGATCTCGCACCTACACTTTTAGCGCGCGGATATCGCATCATTCATCAATGTGGTGAGAGAGACAAAAATCGCATAAGCCAAGCCTACGCACAAAAAGATCTCTTACAAGATATTGAGCTTTTTGCCTTTAGTCCTAAGCTCATTGACTTCATAAAAAAAAGTGATGTGTGTATCAGCCGTGCTGGAGCTGGAAGCGTTTGGGAGAGTTGTGCTAATGGTTTGCCTTGCTTTTTTATCCCCTATCCATTTGCAGCCAAAGATCACCAATACCACAACGCATTAGAGTTTGCCACTGCCAACCTCGCACAAGTATGTAGAGAATCCACTCTTCACCCACAACAAATCCTAGCATTTTTGGACTCACTCACCCCACGCATTGCGCAAGTTTCACAAGCCTTGCAAGACAAAATCTCACCAAATGGTGCGCACACTATCATCACACAAATCCTTGCATTGCTTTAGTATTTTTTTCACACAACCAACAAAATATACACTAAGCCCATAAAATTAAGGATTGCATAAGAATTTAGAGATAAAATGGATACGTTTTGCTCTAGTTTCTCCAAAAACTAGACAAACGATACCAACAACAAAACCCTAAAGGAGTTTGCATGAAAAAGCTTATCGTAAGTGGAGCATTAGCTCTAGCATTTAGCACAAGCGCTGTAGTTGCAGAAGAAAGTGGTGCATTTATAGGTGTGGATCTCGGACTTGCCAACCTCTCTAAAATGACAAGCGAATCGTCTATGAATGGTGGCACACGAACAACCTATGCTCTTGGTAGCCTTAGATATGGTCTTATGGGTGGTTATAAGTGGTTTTTCACAGAAAATGTAGGCTTGAGAGCGTATGTAGCACTCAATAATGGCACGAGCTATTTGCAAGATGCCTCTACTGGAAATGGTACAAATGGATCAAGTGGTCAAACACCAAATGGCAACCAATTCAACTCGATGTTTATTAATGCTAATGTGGATTTCCTCAATACATTTTATAATAGTGAGCAAGTCTCTGCTGGATGGTTTGCTGGTCTCTCTCTTGGTGTAGGTATCCATTCTGGCGGTATCGTAAAAGCCACCACCGCAAACAGCAATCTCTCTAACATCTCAGGCTTTGATATGGGGATAAATCTCGGTCTTAGAACACTATTTGGCAAAAAACACGGCATAGAGTTCTTTACACGCTTTGGTGTGATTGGTGCGAGTGCTACAGCAGAAATGAATGGTGTTGCTGTAAAAACTGATATGAGCACAACACAAATCTACAACACCGGTGTGCGCTATACTTACAATTTCTAGTGCTACCAAATACTTCATCGCTAGCCCACAAGCATAGCGATGAGGGCAAATCGCCCACTCACACCATCACGCCGATACGAAAAAAACTCACTTTGGCAACTGCTACATTGTGGCAAAAATCTAGCATTGACAATCCCTAGATTCTGTAATTCATCTGCCAACATCAACGCCAAATCAAGAAAATACCGATTCTCTCGCATTTGTATATAACGCATAGGCTCACTGCACACACGCACTAGCTCTTTGCATACATCTTCTTGTATTTCATAACAACATTTGCGTATCCCTGCCCCCACAAATGCAAACACATCACTTGCCCTCGTGTCATAATGATCACTCATATACGTTAAAGTTTTTGAGCAAATCCGCCCAAACACACCTGCTCGCCCAGCGTGAATAAGCGTGGCGATATTGTGCATACGATCAAATAGTAAAATCGGATTACAATCCGCAACAAGCACCATCGCAGGTGCATATAGGCGTGTCAAAAGTAGCGCATCAGCCTCACCCACATTCCTAAGCTTAATGCCCATAGCCTCACACTCTTGCGCACAATCTGTATCCAAAGCACAATGCAGGGCGTGAATTTGTGTCATATATGTGAGAGTTTGTATAGATTGTGAATCTAGTCTAGAATCTAACTTTTTAAAATGCTCTAACATATGTGTGATATTACGCTCCACCACTACAGATTCATCGCCTGTGTGAAATGCGAGATTTAGGCTTTCATATGGCGGTTTGCTATATCCACCATAACGATTGCTTAGTGCAAAAAGCACACCGCCATTTTTTGAAGCATTTGGGATAAAGTTCGTATAAGCAAACATAGCAATTCCTTTGAAAATCAAAAATCTTGATAGAAATATTAACAAAAAGTAAATCAAAAAAATTTAAGAAAATTTATATTAGAATAATGATCGTCTATACTAAAAATAGATAATGTATAAAAATGTTAAGGAGGAGTTCTTGGGGTCACGCAAAAGTCAATCTTGGTCTTTGTCGGCAAAGATTCTCGTTTTTTTGGTTGTTGTTATCATCGTGAGTGGTGGCTATACATTTTACAACGCCAAAGGATTTTCCTATCTTAGCAACAATCCAGAGGCTTGTAACAACTGCCATGTGATGAATGATGTGTATGCAAACTATATGTCCGATCCACATTCTCTCAAAATTAATGGCAAACAAAACGCTACATGTAGTGATTGTCATTTACCTCATGGTTTTGTCTCTAAATGGATCGCAAAGGCACAAAGTGGTTTAGGACATGGTTACGCATTCACATTTGAGCTTGATGATCTCCCTGTGAATCTAAGCGCAAATGAAAAAAGTAAAAAGATTGTGCAACAAAATTGCATTAATTGTCATAGCGATTATGCAGGAAATGCGATCAATCCGACTACACACGCGGGTAATAATACACAGGCTTTGCAATGCGTATCGTGTCACGAAAATGTCGGACATCGACGCGGATTTTAATATATTGAAGGAGGAAGATATGCGAAAAAAAAGTAGTATGATGCCAATTCTTATTATCTTGGCAGTCATTATCATTGCTGGTATTTGGTGGCTCAATAGTGATATTAGTTCCAAAAGTGCTGTAACAAGCACTAAGTCTTTGGGGGCTGTAGAACTCACTGATAACAATCCTACATTTGATGAATGGGGCAAAAACTTTCCAGAATATAGAGATATGTATCTCAAAGTCGAAACGGAGACTCCAAAATACACAGATTTTGGTGGGAATCTCGCGTATTCAAAACTTATCCGATATCCACAACTCACAATTCTTTGGGCGGGTTATCCATTTAGCCTAGATGCCAATGAAGAGCGAGGGCATTTTTGGATTCAAGTCGATCAAATGGATACTGCAAGAAATAACAAAGATTTTCTCAATGCTCATGGTTTTGCAAAATTTGGAGGACAACCTGCGGCTTGTATGAATTGCCATAGTGGGTGGTCGCCTTGGCTTCTCAAAAACTCTGCTAAGGGCGATTGGGTGCGATTTAACTCTACGAAATATTGGACTATGATAAAAGATGTCCCTACAATCAATGGTGAAGCGCCAGATTCTGAAGCACACAGAGGACCACATGGTGGAACAAGAATGGGTGTAACCTGTGCAGACTGCCACAACCCAGAAACTATGGAACTTAGAATCACGCGTCAAGCACTTATCAATGCACTCGTAAATTTTAGAGGTTACCAAAAAGATCCCATCCAAGGTGTAAAGGCAGATAGAAAAGAAATGCGAACACTTGTATGCACCCAATGCCATGTGGAATACTACTTTAAACCGACAGGATCCAAAGTTAAGGTTACAGGCGAAAGTATCGCACAAGATCCAAGTCAAAAATGGTGGGATGGCACACAAAAAACATATGATGAATATGATATATGGCGTGATGGCAATAGCCCTACGGAAATAGAAGTCGATGGTATTGAGCTTGTATTCCCTTGGAGTGCATGGAAAAAAGGTGAGCCATTTAGAATCGAAATGCTTGATGAGCATTATGACAAAGCAAGAGATGCAAATATTTTTGTCTCTGATTGGGAACATAAACTCACAAAAGCACCAATGATCAAGATCCAACACCCAGAATCTGAACTCTTTAGCGGTGGTGTGCATGCGGCTAATGGTGTAAGCTGTGCGGATTGTCATATGCCTTATACAAAAGGTGCGGGTGGTAGAAAAGTTACACAACACAACATAACTTCACCACTTAATGACATAAACGCATCGTGCAAAACTTGCCACTCTCAAAGTGAAGATGTGCTTAAAGCGCAAATTGCTGACATTCAAAAGTCTGTCGCTTATGATCTAAGAAGTGCAGAATACGCAACAGTTAGCCTTATCCAAGATATTAAAAAGTTGCGCGATGAATTAGGCAAACTCCCTACATACCAAACTGCTGGTAAGCCTGATGAAGCCAAAATTTCAAAAGCACTTGCAGAACCTCTCGAACTACACCGAAGAGGACAAATGAGGGGTGATTTTGTCGGTGCAGAAAACTCTACAGGTTTCCACAATCCACGCGAAGCAAGTAGAATGCTCCTCCAAGCTGTAGAAATGGCAAGAATGGGACAAGCTAAACTCGTAGAGATAGCTGCAGCCAATGGCATCAAAGGCTTTAGTATTTCTAATGTAGGATTTGAAGAGATTCAAAAACTTAACCCCGGAGAGATCACATATAAAGTCGATATGGCAGGACATAAAGCTGGGGATCGCTACTATGAACACCACAATGTCAATGGAGAGCCTCCAAAAGAATTGCTTGAGCTTGACAAAAACACGAAACCTTATAACTACAAGGTTTTAGATTCACACTCTGCAGGTATCACAAGCTATAAGCAATAACAAAAACCTCAAGACTCCTCTTGAGGTTTCTTCAAGCATAAGATTACCATTTATCCCGACTACTGCACAATGCATTGTCAAGTTTGGGGCATAGTGGCTCGGGATTTGCTTAGATGATAGAAAAATTTAAGGGGTGGTAAGATGAAAATAGATAACACAAAAAGCAATGGCACTTTTACCCAACCTACACAAAAAACACAAACCAAAGAACCAAAAACCACTCTAGCCAAGCAAAGCACAGATTCACTCCCAAAAACACAAGCGATTAACACTAATGCTATCAAGGATTCAAATACAAACATCGGCAAACTGCAAACCTTGCAGTCTGTGTTACATTCTATCGAACCAAAACTCCAAGCCATCCAAAAAATCGAGGATGAAACACAACGAGAACAAAAAGCCAAAGAACTACAAGAAGAAGTCAAAAAAGTTATGAAGGAGACAACTTTTGGAGGTGAAAAGGTTTTTGGTGTAGCATTTAAAGATTCTAAGGGCGAGGTAGTGCTTCCAAAAATCAAACTTGATACTTCACTCATCAACGAAAATAAACGCGATTTGGACGCACTTATTCAAGACATAAAAGACTTAAAAAAAGATATAAAAGATGCGATAGTCTCTCTCTCTGAAGATGCCCAAGAAAATGCACAAAAAATCCAAAAACAAGCAAGCAAAAAACATAAAGACAATGTGCTAGATTCTCCGATTATACAAGAAAAGCAGCCTGGCAAAATTGCATCATTTTTCAAAGGGCTAGGTAACTTCCTTAAAAGCTCACACGATACAAATAAGCTAGATTCTGATCGTGTCCAAAAATTGTTAGCCTAATGTATCCTTATAGCACACAATCCATTCAAGAAGATGACAAAAAAGCCGTCTTTTGCGCGCTTGATGACAAAAACCTTACCCAAGGATGGCGCGCCAAAGAATTTGAATCTGCTATAGCAAAATATTGTAATACCGCATACGCTATCGTGTGTAATTCTGCTACTTCGGCACTTTATGTAGCCTATCATGCAATAAAATCTGTCTTACATGCCAAATTCCCACATACGCCAATCTTTGCAATCACCACGCCAATTAGCTTTGTAGCCACGACAAATATGATGTTGGCAAATGACATTACGCCGATTTTTGCTGACATCACACCAAGCGGACACCTCGATCCCAAAAGCGTGCGTGAGATTCTCACAACGCATCCTCACAAACAACACATCAAACTTTTGGTTAGCATGGATTATGGTGGGCAAAGTATAAACTGCACACATATGCGCCAGCTTGCACAAGAATTTGAACTATTTTGGGTTTCGGATAGCTCACACGCCTTTGGTGCAAGTTTCCAAGGAAGCAAAGTTGGGTCACAAGCAGATATGACAATCTTTAGTTTTCATGCGATAAAGCCTATCACAACTGCCGAAGGTGGCGCATTAGTTACCAATAATGAAGTGCTTTTTGCACATGCCCAACACCTTGTAAGCCATGGAATCCTCAAAGGCGATGCGTGGGAATATGATTGCCTAGAATGTGGCTTTAACTTTAGAATGCACGAATTAAGTGCGGCTTTGGGATTATCCCAACTCCCAAAACTACAATCTTTTATCGCTAAACGCAAACAAATTGCACAATTCTATCAGCAATATTTTCATAATAACCCCTTTTTTACTCTCTTGTCCCAATCTACAGATATACATACCTATCATCTCTATCCGATCTTTTTAGACGAGCAATTTTGGGATTGTAAGAAACGCATTTTTGCAGATCTTCATAAGCGCGGTATTGGTGTGCAAGTGCATTATATTCCGATATATAGCTTTAGCCTCTATAGGCAAAAATTTGGAAAAATACATCTCCAAAATGCGCAGAGATTCTATAATGCCGAGCTTTCAATCCCTTGTGCGCAAAGTATGAATCTAGATGATGCCAAGCAAGTTGCGGGCATTATCCTTGAAGTATTAGATACTATAAAGAAAGGACATTAAACATGCGCTATTTTTGGGTATATATATGGGCTTTTGCTATTGTCTTTGGTGTGGAGTGCTTTGAAAACCAAACATCATATATAAAATTTGTCTGTGAAGATACATGCCAAAGCCCTACATTGCAAATCACCAACAAGCAAGATTCTACAATCCTAAAACTTGATGAAAGCAATGCCCAAATACAGAGTAATGAGGATTTTTTTACCTTTGTGTATGATAATAAATCCTATGTCCTCTCGCCAAAAAAGGCAGTTTTTGCTATATATGCCCCAAATCAAGAACCAATCTTTACACAATTTCAACCTACTTCTTGCGCCTATGTCAATGGGCAAAAATTTAGCTCATCTTGGGAGGATATCACCACTTTTAGCTACATAAAACAATCCCTAAACCCACACGCCAACAATCTAGCAGAATCTAATTCACAAATGCAGCACACCTCTACATTCCAAGGAGAATCCTACACGATTAGCACACAAGGATATCATGTGATCTTTAGTCATACGATTCACAAAGATGGAAGACGAAATACCGCAAGTGCAACATTTATCCTAAAGCCCCTTAATAGCACGCAAGCATATATCACGCAATTAGATACAGATCCTGAATGTGGGATTATGATAGAAAAGCGTGATGAATTTAGCCTAAGAATTTATCCTTTCCAAAACAAAAGTGCGTGTGAATCGCTCTACACGCAAGGTATTCTTACTGATGTGTATTACAACATCCAACCTAGCTTTGAATGCGCCAAAGCCCAAACCCAAGATGAAATTGCTATTTGCCAAAATACAGATCTTGCCAAGGCTGATAGGGAGCTTCTCATACTTTTAGAATCTGCCAAAGATCTGGTGCAAGAATATATCACCAAACGCCAAGGATGCCAAAATGATACCAAATGCCTACAAGATGTAATGACAGGATTTTTGGGCATACGAGAATAACACTATCTATCACAAATAGTTTTATATGCACAATATAAACAGGGCTTAGAAGTATCTGCAGGACTAAACACCCCATACCCTTGCGTATAATGCAAAGAATCTAAAGTATACTTAGTGCTTTGTATAAGCACCTCATCGCTACTCACTTCATGTGCACAAAAATGTGTATCTATCGTATGCAAGATTGTGATAAGCTCCTCTTTTTTGCTTGGTGATGATATGCTTTTTGCATTTTTTAGGTCATAATACATAGCTTTGATATCTCCATATTTAACACTTAATGCATTTGCATAAAACTCAAGAGCAAAATCCTCTTTAGTAATATCACTAATGTTATTTGTGTATTTATAATCAATCACAAGCACTTCGCCATTGTTTTGGCGCTGGATTCTATCCACTCTAGCACCACAAAAGCGATAACCCTCAAGCACAAAGTCCTCTAGCTCCTCTTCTAATCCCAAAATCTCAAATGTCCCATATTGTTTGATATATTCACGCTCAAACTCAAAAAATCGCGCCAAATCAAGCAACAAAATCTCTACATTTGCACGATCTAGGGCTTGTTCAAATTTTTGTGTGCGCACATACTGCTCACAAGCTTTTTGCACCAAGTCTATATCCGCTAGATTCACCACCTTATGAATATATGGCTCATATGCCTTTTGTAAGGCACTATGCACAAGAATCCCCACACAAGCCACATTGCTCGTGTCTATACTCTGCTCTCTGACATCTAAAATATACCTAAAACAATACTGCAATTTACAACGTACAAATGTAGTGAAACTTGTTGGCGAAAATACTTTGCGTAAGCGTCCAACATAATGCTCTGTCTTATAAGCTGGTGATTGCACTAGCGTGTGTTGAAAAATACTTTGCTCACTTTCATGCACTACACACCCAAGCTCTTCAAGCAAATGTGCAGGGGCATTTTTGTCATCTTGCACACAAAGTGCCACCGCCTCCTTTGCCCCTAATAAAAGATTTTTATAATACAGCACCTGAAGCTTTTCTTTGTCATATGTAGTGGGAATACCAAGTTTTAGGCGCAAAGCAGTATTTAAAAATAAATCATTATCTCTAAAATGTGGGATCACCCCATCATTACAATCAACCAAAATAACATAAGGAAGCATAACACCCCGACTTTCAAGTGCACCTATAACGCGGATTCTACCACCATACACATCATCGATGCTAAGCCCTTTAATCTCATGCAAAAAACTTTGTGCTATTTCACCAAAATCCACATCATCAAAAAATGTGTGCATTGTTTCATATTCATGCACAATCTCATCAAGTTTTTGTTTTATAGGTGCATAATGAATTGTATCTTGCGCATTAAGAGTAGCAAAACTTTGTGCTACACATACAGATAAACTTTGTGTACTCTCCTGTAAGGCTTGGGATAAAGTCGCATATAATGCGGTGTGTTGCAATGGCTTACCCATAGCATAATTACAATTTCTCTCTGTATCAAGCACTTGCAAATACTGCGTAAAATCCTCCTGTGGTAGGACAATAGACATCTCTTCTGGCTCTATACCACGCGCCAACCACTCACTAATTTGTTGGCGAATCGCACCCACTTGCTCTATACGTGAGAGAAATGAATATGCGCGCAAAGTATGTGCTGAATCTAAAGGTGCCTTTGCCACTACTTCGCCACTAGGATAGGACAATACATACCAAAAACCACAATCCAAATCCAAAGGCGAATCAAAAATATCCCAAAATCCTTGCGTCTTTTCCCGCACATCAAAACGTATATGCACCAAACACACACGAGAAATTTCACGCAAAATTGCTAATTCAAATGGGCTTAACACACCACAAAGCATAATGGTAATGCGCGAAAAATCTTGTAGCCATAAATGCGCAAGTGTAAAATCCCAACTTTTATACACCCACCCTCGTTGCTCCAAAAATGCACAATATCGCTCATACACTTCTTGCAAGATTCTCAAATGATCCTCATATTCGCCATAAGTATCAAGTAATGGAATCTCGCTAATAGCGATCTTATGCACAAATAATTCATCAAAAAAGCGTAAAAAAAACTCACTAGATTGCAAATATGCTATAAAACTTTGCTCAAAAACAAAGCCATTGTGCAAAAGAATGTGGTGTTGTTTGTCATATTCTCTTAACACACGGCTTACGATAAACTTACGCAAATGCTTAGGCACAATGCTTTTGTTTGGATATATGATAGCTTTGGAGAAAAACTCTCCCAATAATATGCTTGGCGCACAAATCCCCTCTTTGGCACTATGATATTGAGTAAGTGCGCGTCTTGAGGAAAAAACAAGAAGTTCTTGAGATTGTAATACCTCTAAAGACATAAAGCCTTAGCCCTTTGCACTACATTATCCACGCTAAAACCAAAACGCACAAATAATGCCTCGCCCTTGCCACTAGCACCAAAGCTCTCCATACCTACTACATCATCGGCAAACACATACCACTCTAGCCCTCTTGCCGCCTCAATTGCCATAACCTTACTTGCACCAAAAAGTTTTTGCTTATATGCCTTATCTTGTGCCAAAAGAAGCTCAAAACAAGGCACACTTACTACGCGTGTAGCAATGCCTTGTCGCTCTAAAGTCTGTTGTGAATCTAGCGCAAGTTTTACCTCACTACCACTTGCAAGAAGCGTAAGCTTAGGATTGTGTGAATCTAGTGTGCTTTCTTGCAAAATATAACCACCCTTTGCCACCGCCTCTGTATTTGGGCTCTCACACACAACTTCAAGATTCTGACGACTAAGCACAAAGGCACTTGGTGTATGATGTTTTAGCGCTACTTGCCAACACGCTATGTTTTCGTTTGCATCACATGGGCGGAATACCAAAAGATTTGGCATAGCGCGAAAATGGGAAAGGTGCTCGATAGGTTGATGTGTCGCACCATCTTCGCCAACGCCTATGCTATCATGCGTAAAAACATACATAACACGCGTTTTCATCAAACTCGCAACGCGTATGCTAGGCGTGAGATAATCACTAAATACAAAAAAAGTCGCACAAAAAGGCAAAAACAAACCATAATTGGCAATACCATTACAAATCGCACCCATAGCGTGTTCTCGGATACCAAAATGTATATTACGCCCATTTGGAAAATCCTGCTCACCCTTAAGCTCTGTGTTATTGCTTGGTGCTAGATCCGCACTACCACCCAAAAAGCCCTTAAAACTTGTAGCAATAGCATTTAAAATCTCGCCATTACTTACGCGTGTAGCAATAGATTGTCCTTTTTGGTATGTAGGATATGTAATACTACTTGTATCCAACATAGAATCTAGAAGCGCTTGTGTGTCTGGTGTAAGAAGCTTTTGCCATTCATAATGCGCGAGTGCACCAACTTCCTTGACATTTAAAAATCGCAATGCTACATCATCGGGGATAATAAATTCGGCACTAGATTCAAACCCTAACGTGCTTTTTGCTTGTGCAATTATATCTCCACCTAAAGGTGTGCCGTGTGTTTTATGGTTTCCTTCAAGGCTAAGCGCACCTTTGCCTATGGTAGTCGTTGCGATAATAATGCTTGGTTTTTTGGCATTGATAGCTCCAACAAGTGCTGTATTAATAGAGCTAAAATTATGTCCATCACACTCCAAAACTTCCCAACCCTGCGCGATAAAACGCCTTTTGATATCTTCATTAAATGCTTTTTGTACTGCACCTTCAATGCTTATGCCATTGCTATCATAAATCACAACAAGATTTTCTAAATTATGCAATCCTGCAAGTGAGCAAGCCTCATAGCTTATACCTTCCTGCAAATCCCCATCACCACAAAAACAAAAGACATTATGAGAAATAAGTTTTTTGCCTAAAAGATTTTGTGCATATTTGGAGGCAAATGCCATACCCACTGCATTAGCAATGCCTTGTCCTAGCGGACCAGTAGTAATCTCTACACCGGGTGTGTGCCTGTATTCTGGATGCCCAGGTGTTTTTGAATCTAGCTGACGAAACTGCATTAAATCTTCTTTGCTAATTTCAAATCCCCATACATGCAACAAACTATACACGAGAGCACTCGCATGTCCTCCACTAAAAATCACCCTATCGCGGTTAAGCCACGAAGGGTTGGCGGGATCAAGTTTGAGATATAAACTTAGTATTGTCGCAATATCTGCCAATCCCATAGGCGCACCGGGGTGGCCACTATTTGCCTTTTGCACCATATCCGCACACAAAAACCGCAACGTATTTGCCATTTTTGCAAGCTGTAACTTATCCTCATCTGCAAGACTTAAAGGAGTGAGTGCCATAAAAATCCTTTGTGTATGAAAAATATCGTAGAGACTTAGATTTAAAGAGGCAGATTTTAACAAAAGAGAGTTTTTACAAACCTTAACAGAGTTTGCTATAATGCCAAAAACCTAAAACAACAATATAAGCGACAAACATGATACAAACAATCCTTTTGCGATTGCCAAATTGGCTAGGCGATAGCGTGATGTGCACAAGTGCGTTTCAAAAATTAAAGCATATGTACCCACATGCGCAATTTGTGCTTGTAGGAAGCTATGTGTGTGAAATATTTAGACGCGATCCATGCGTCAAAGCCATCTATCTTGATGAAAGCAAAAAAGCAAAAAATAGAATCCTAAGTCTTTATAGTTTAGCCAAAACAATACGCACAGAAATTGGATCTATTGATCTAAGCTTTTGTTTTAGTAATGGATTTTTTGGCGCGCTACTCTTGTATCTTTGCAAAGCTAAAGTGCGTGTGGGGTATGCCAAAAATCTACGATCCTTTCTTCTCACACACGCCCTCAAAGCCCCAACGCTAAAACCTCTACATCAAGTGCAAAAATACCAATATCTAATAAGAGATTTTGTAGATCGTGCAATCTTTGAGGCATATACGCCATTACACCTTGTATGTGGCAAAGAAAGCAAGATTATTTGTGATGGCAAAAAACGTATCGGTATTAATCCTGGTGCGGCTTTTGGTTGGGCAAAATGCTGGGAAAAAGAGTATTTTATCGATATTATTACGCGTTTTGCTACAAGAGGGTGGGAAGTCTATATCTTTGGTGATACACAAAATCTCACCATACAAGATGACACACACATTCATGATCTTAGCAACAAAACGACCTTAATAGAGCTTATTGATAGCATTAAAGCACTCGATCTCTTTATTACTAATGATAGTGGTCCTATGCATATCGCTGCTGCCCTTCAAACTCCCACGATAGCTATTTTTGGATCTACGGATACCGCGGATACTTGTCCATGGAATCTACCAATAGCACAAGAATTTTTCTTGCCCTCACAAGCGATGATACCACACGCACTAGATTCTACACCATACCCAACACCAAAAGACATCACTACATACACAACACTCACAGCTGATACTATCACTATCCTTAGCAAGCATTTAGAATGTGCACCGTGTAAAAAACGTACTTGCCCACTCAAACATCACCTCTGTATGAAATCCATTACGCCAGATGAAGTTTTTGCAATCGCACTCACAATGCTACAACTCCCTAAGGAATAGATCCCATGATTTTTGACTTCTCACCCAACACACCGCTCCAAAATTTCAAAATCTTAAGTCAATGCCTTATACCGCGTCCTATTGCGTGGATTAGCACGATAAATGATAATGGCAGTATCAATCTCGCACCTTTTAGTTTTTTTGCGCCTGTGAGTTTAGAACCCACGATCCTAAGCGTGTGTGTGATGAAAAAGAGCGATGATACAATAAAAGACACACTCTATAATGCCAAAACTCACAAACGCGTAACCATCACAATCCCAAACCCACAAGATTACTTGCATTTACAACAATGCTCCAAAGAATTTATGCGAGGCATAAGCGAGGCAAGTGAGCTTGGTATAAGTCTCAAAAGTATCCATAGCAACTATCCACCAGTGCCTAGCAATACCCAATGTGCGTTTTTATGTGATTTTTATGATATATGGGATTTTCAAAGCACAACAGATACGCTTTTGCTTGAACTCAAGCAATGCTTTGTAGATGAAAGGTGCATTAGTGAATCTACGCAAGATTTGCGTTTGGTATTTGAAACACTCGCACGCACCGGAAATGATTTTAAGATTTTAAAGGATTTATAAGATATAATGCAACTAATTTCTTAAACTTAAAGGAGAATTTACATGTTATCAATCTCACGAAGTGGTTCTTTGCATAGGGAACAGTGGTATAAAATCTCTCTTGATATTTTTGAATGCTCCATCCTAGCTCGAGAAAAGATTATTATAGGCTACAAGGGGGGGGGGCATAGTAGAAGTTTTTGTTAAATATCAGATTTTTGGCCGAACCATATACAAAACAATTCAAAACCTTAAAGATACTTCCTATACTACCATAAATATTGGATATAGTGGTATACAAGCACAACTTGCAAAAGATATAGCCACCGATGAAGATATTAATACAAAGATCCTCAACCTCAGTAAAGGCTTAGATGAGAAAAGTATCGAGACACTCACAACGATCATCTCTCGCTTACGTACAGCACATATATTCCACAAAAAAACTTGGGATATGCTCACCGAAGCAGAATATCAAGAACTGAATTGTATTAGAATGGAGTTTTACCCAAATATCCACCAACTCTCTCCTACACTCTATGCATATAAAAATTATTTTCTCCCAACAGACTACTTTGGAATTAGTGTCTTTTGGCATGAATTTAGCTTAAGAAAATTTGAATCTAAAACACTTCTTAAAATCAAACATAGAAATATTATAGATGCCGGATCGATGGTAGGTGATAGTGCCTTGGTCTTTCAAAAATATACAGATAAAAATATTTATGCTTTTGAACCAACAAATGAAAATTATGAGTTTTTGCTCCAAACTATTAAACTCAATAATGCAACGCGTATTATCCCAGTCAAAAAAGCCCTAGGATCAGAGCTTTCACAAGCACAAATTAGCATCGATGGAGAATGCTCTAGTATTATATTTAATAACAACACCGCTTCGCAAAATGTAGAAGTCATCACACTCGATTCTTTTGTGCATGAGCATAATCTAGAAGTTGGGTTTATCAAAGTCGATATTGAAGGCTTTGAACAAGAATTCCTAAAAGGTGCAAAACAAACAATTATGAAGCAAAAACCTGCAATGCTTATTAGTATTTATCACCAAGCAAGCGATTTTTTTGAGATTAAACCTATAATAGAATCTTGGAATTTAGGATATAGTTTTAAAATTATAAAAGATGTAGACCACAATGTGGCGAGTGAATGTGCGCTCTTTTGTGAAGTCATAGAATAATATCACTTTATGACTTTAGCTTTGTATGCGTTCATCTCGCATGCATTCTTGCTCTTTATACAACACTGCACAGCCTTTAGCAAGATCGCGAATCTGTAAAATATAATTTTGTCGTTGCGCTACAGAAATCGCCTTGCGCGCATCAAGAATATTAAAAAAATGACTTGCAAGCATTGTATAATCATAGGCTGGGAGTGGGAGTTGTGCCTCTAAACAATGTGTTGCTTCCTCTTTAACTTGTTCAAAAAAACTAAAAAGTTTCGTAACATCAGCCACTTCAAAATGATACTTGCTAAACTCATATTCACCCTCTTTGTGCACATTACGATAATAGACATTTTGTCCTTGTAAATCCACACCCCACAAAATATCAAACACATTTTCCACGCCTTGGATATACATCGCCAACCGCTCCACACCATAGGTAATCTCCACTGCTACAGGCTCGCAAGGCAACCCCCCTACTTGCTGAAAATAGGTAAATTGCGTAACCTCCATACCATCAAGCCATACTTCCCATCCAAGCCCCCAAGCGCCAAGTGTTGGGGATTCCCAATTATCCTCCACAAAACGCACATCATGCTTTTGCAAATCCAACCCCAAAGCCTCTAAGCTTTGCAAATATAATTCTTGGATATTACTTGGGTTTGGCTTGATAAGCACTTGAAACTGATAATAACTCCCCAAGCGGTTTGGATTTTCCCCATATCGACCATCTGTAGGACGCCTAGAAGGCGCAACATAGGCTACACTCCAAGGCTTAGAATCCAAACTTCGCAAAAGTGTAAAAGGATGAAATGTCCCAGCTCCTGCAGGAATATCATAAGGTTGCACGATAAGACAACCCTGCTTTTTCCAAAACTCTTGCAGTGCAAGTAAAATATCTGAAAAACTACGCATATACTTCTCCTTTGTTGTGTAAAAATACCATTTTTCCAAGTTCAAAGCCACTATGCGTTGCCACCACGCTACATTTGACCTTGAATAACAAAAACAGATTCTCTTGATGTATAGATTCTAAACACTCATAATTCCCCATGCCCTTTGCCACGATAATATCTGCACTATCAAAACTATCTTTGATCTCCTTTGGTGCATCATCATAGATAAATCCAGGGCTTTTCATATAAGAATTTTTGACATCGCACAAATTGTATATCTCTGTGCACAATGGATGTGCCAAATCCGCTAAAGTCACATCATTGATAATAGGTGCACCACGCACAAGATATGTAATATGTAGATTGGGATAATGCTTTTTAAGAAATTGGAGTAACACAATATCAAAGAGATTTTCCCCTGCATTATCAGCTATATACAACAAATTCTTAGCATTGTCTAAACGCATTTCAAATGCCTCTATATCAAAACGCGCAAACTCCAAACTCCCAAAGTCAAAGCTAGATTCAAAACTAAAAGAACTTTGCGATCCATAATCAATCACATTTCCCAAAACCGCAACCTTGATACAATCACTCAAAGTCTCTGTATAGGCTTTATGATCCTTTAAAGCAGCAAGGATTGTAGCAGCAGATTCTATACTTTGTTGCTTGATGTGCTTATAGGGATCTTGGTTTTGGAGTGCTTTAGAGAGATTTTTATAAATCGCTATGGCAGCCTTTGGTGGCGTAAATGTAGTGCTATGTAAAGATTGCTCTAGGGAATGTAAGAGGTGTTTGGTTTGACTAAGAATCTCATCGCGTGTGTGTATTTGTAATGTGTGTGAATCTACTGAAGTGTACAAAAAATTGTGAATCTGTTTATAAAGGCACTCAAGGCAAGTATGGGTGAGATTCATAAATTATTTGCTACCCTCTGCCATATTTGAGACCTTACCCCACATCAAGCGATATTTGCGCTTCATAAATTCCACTTCTTCACGCGCACTTTGAAGCTCTGAACGTAACACTTCCATTGTTTTTTTATCATCATCATACACTTCTTGCATCGAAACAAGCGCGTCTTTCAAAAACGCATTTTCATTCTTAAATGCGCTGATAGTCTCATCTTTACTAGCAATCACTTTATCATGCAAACTCAAAATCGTAGCAATCGTTTTCTCCACAAAAACAGGGCTTAATTCTTTGCCATGCATATCAGCATTGACAAGATTATTTTCTACACGCTTGATAAGCGCAGAAGTGCCACTACTTGCATCAATCATGACATTCTCACCCTCTTTTTTACTCACAATTGCTCCAGATTCTATGAGTTCTAAAACACGAGCCTCCTCTAAGCCAGAAAGCTTGATAAACTCATCTACACTTATCCAAGTCACAGAAGCATTCGAAGCTACAGGCAAAGTCTGTGAATCTTTTTGTGTGGGTGTGTCTTGCATTAATCAATCCTTACTTCTATCTCTGAAGAATCTAATTCTACTTTTTTAGCTTTCATCATTCTATCTTGCACGAGCTTTCCTGCTAGCTCTTCATTTTTTAGGCTTAGAATCTGTAGCGCAAGATATGCGGCATTGATAGCACCAGCTTTACCGATAGTAACCGTCGCCACAGGCATTGAGCTAGGCATTTGCACCGTGGACAACAAAGAATCTAAACCATCGAGTGCGCCACCAGCAAGTGGCACACCAATAACAGGTTTACAAGTCTGTGCTGCTACCGCACCCGCGAGATGTGCTGCCATACCTGCAGCAGCGATAAATACTTGTACACCACGATTTTGTGCATCTTTGATGTATTCTTTTGTGCGATCAGGAGATCGGTGTGCAGAAGAAACAATCATTTCATATGGCACATCAAACTTTTTTAATACCTCAGCACATTCACTCATCACACTAAAATCACTCTTACTTCCCATAATAATGCTAATAAAATCCATTATCTAACCCCTTGACTCTCAAGAATCTAAAAATACACAAGTCTAACATAAAAAACTTTAAGTAAAGCCACCATAGCCAAACAATTATTATTCCTTAAATCTATCTTCCCTCAAGCTTAAGGCATAGCTCAAGAAAGATACGCTACAATCTCGCCGTTTTTTTCACAAAAACAATCCACACATACCAATCCTTTGTAAGGTTGCGAAATATATTCGCTAATGGGTATGGAGGCAAAACCACATTACACAATTAAGGAGAACTAAAAACCATGGTAACAATGAAAGATTTACTCGAATGCGGTGTGCATTTTGGACACCAGACAAGACGTTGGAATCCAAAAATGAAGCGATTTATTTTTGGTGTGCGCAAAAATATTCACATTATTGACTTACAAAAAACCTTGCGTTATTTTAAATACACATACAACATCATCAAAGATGCATCCGCTGAAGGCAAAACGATTATGTTTGTAGGGACAAAAAAACAAGCAAGTCAAACGATCGAGCAATATGCTCAAAGCATTAATGTCCCGTATGTAAATTATCGTTGGCTAGGTGGTATGCTAACAAACTTTAGCACCATAAAAAAATCTGTGCGCAAACTTGAGGTTATCGAGCAAATGGAAGAAAGCGGACAAATTGATCTTTTAACAAAAAAAGAAAAACTTATGCTCCAACGCAAAAAGGACAAGCTTACCAAATATCTTGGTGGTGTGCGCCATATGAAAAAAGCTCCAGATATGATTTTTGTTATTGATGTCGTGAAAGAAAAAATTGCTGTTGCAGAGGCACGCCGACTTGGAATCCCTGTAATAGCACCGCTTGATACAAATTGCGATCCTGATAATGTAGATTATCCAATCCCTGGTAATGATGATGCGATTCGCTCAATCCAGCTCTTTTGCAAGGAAGTAACTGAAGCGATTTTGGAAGGACACAATGAGAATAAAGATAGCCAACAAGAAGTGCCAATTCCAGCTACAGAGGAAGAAAAACAAGAAGTGCTTGAAGAACTTAAACAAGAGCAAGGAGAATAACCATGGAGATTTCAGCACAATTAGTAAAGCAACTCCGCGAAATGACTGATGCAGGAATGATGGACTGCAAAAAGGCGTTAGTCGAGGTAGGTGGCGATATCCAAAAAGCAATAGAATATCTCCGAGAAAAAGGTTTAAGCAAGGCAGCAAAAAAAGCTGATAGGGTGGCGAGTGAAGGAGTTGTTAGCGTAGAAGTAGCGGATGATTTTTCTAAGGCTTCAATACTAGAAATTAACTCTGAAACAGACTTTGTGGCAAAAAATGATAACTTTAAAAATCTTGTAGCAAAGAGTTCCGAACTTGTCTTTGAACACAATATTAGCGATGTTAGCACACTAAATAGCATTCAAATAGAAGGCACAAAATTCGAGGAATATCTCCAACAAAATATCGCAAAAATCGGTGAAAACATTGTAATACGACGCCTTGAGGGTATCAAAGTCGAAGGTAATGCCGTTGTGAATGGGTATGTGCACTCTAATGGTCGTGTGGGTGTGCTTATCGCGATAAAATATAATAATGCAAATTCAAAAACACCAGCTGCAGAGCTTGCACGAAATTTTTGTATGCATGCAGCAGCGATGAAACCACAAGTTTTGAGCTATCATGAATTAGATTCTGAATTTATCCAAAAAGAAAAGATAGCACTTATCGCAGAACTTACAAAAGAAAATGAAGAGCTTAAGCGACTTGGTAAGCCATTGCATAAGATTCCAGAATATGTAAGTCGTAGCGAACTTACACCAGAAGTGCTAGAATCTACCAAGCAAAAACTTCGAGATGATCTCAAAGCACAAGGTAAGCCAGAGCAAATTTGGGATAAGATCATTCCAGGACAAATAGAGCGGTTTATCGCTGATAATACACTCATTGATCAACGCCTTACGCTTTTGGGGCAGTTTTTTGTTATGGATGATAAAAAAACTATTGCGCAAGTCCTTGAAACAAAATCCAAAGAACTTGGTGATGAGCTAGAGATTATCAAATATGTGCGCTTTGAGCTAGGTGAAGGTATCGAGAAAAAAGTAGAAGATTTTGCTGCTGAAGTTGCGGCACAAATGCAGTAATACATTTTGGGGTTAGGTAACCCCAAAAATACTAATATTATTCCCCACAAAACTAGTAATTCTCTCTCATATTGCATTTATCTGTAAATTTTAGTTTAAAAAGCCCACTAATTAGATTAAAAGGAAAAATAATCCAATTTGTTTTAACACACAAATAAAAATATGGCAAAATTTTTACCATAAAATTCTACAGCATATACTCTAAAGCCCCAATATCAATACTGCGATATAAATACCACAAACCTTTGAAAAGTTGCTACTTGTCCTTAAAAATGTCTAGATTCTGCACAAAAACATGTAATTGCGAATCTATAATGCCATTTTGAAAAAGCATTGGGCGGATTCTAGCGGGGATTCTTGCAAGACGATATTGCTCTTTATAGCGCTTAGGTATAGTTGCCACCGAGTCTCTTTTAGCGATAAATACAAAATCCATATTGCTATCTATCACATAATTTTGTGTAATATGACACGAAAAATGAGATTTGATAATCTCTTGCCTTTGCTTAGCACTCATCACATATCCAAGTTTTTTGAGTGCCAAATCCACGCCATAGCACTCATATAGTACCTCATTATGAGGCATTGCTAAGCGCCTTAAAACATAAAGATTAGGTAAAACCTCATGAGGTTGTGTAACAATCCCTTCGCTCTCTTGCTCCAAGATTCTAAAAGTCCTTGCCACCCCACTTGCAAATTCAGCAATAAGTGTATGTGCGACATTATGACGAAAAAAATTGCGCATAAAATGCGTATTGGCATTGCTACTATCTTCAAAATATGTGTGCCCATGCATATGTAAATACGCATACAAATCTTTGCGAGTAGTCTCAATTAATGGTCGAATAATACAAAATTCACGCCTTTGACTAATACCTTGCAATCCACTTAAGCCTAAAATTCCACTTCCCTTGCAAAGTTGCATCAAAAACCATTCAAGCCTATCATCAAGCTGATGTGCCATAAGCACATTATTATAATTATGTTCCTTGCACACTTTTGCAAAAAAATCATAACGCACATTGCGTGCGGTATGTTCGAAATTTGTCGCAATCTTTGGTGCAGTATGCAAAAAAAGCCTTTTATGATACTCCTTGCTTAGGGCTTTGGCATACGCTATCTCATCTTTACTTTCTGGACGCACACCATAATCTACAATCGCCATATCAAACGCTATATCTGCCTCAAGAAGCAAAAAAAACAACGCGCTAGAATCTACACCACCTGAAAAAGCCAAGAGATTCTTGCCCGCGCGCACTTCCTCCAAATATAAAAGTTGCATTATCGAAGGCTAGGTGCGCCCAGAGAAAGAACCTTGCTTATGAGTGAATCTTGGAATTGTTCTACATAACTATCAATCTTGCTTTTTTTAAGCCACACGACTTCATCAACATGTGCCTTGGTTTTTAGAATCTCTGTGGCTTCCTGCAAACTCCCTATTTTATCGATAAGTCCAAGTTGCAAAGCTGTTTTGGCGCTAAAAATTTTTCCTTGTGCAAAAGCCTGTGAATCCTGGCTTAATTTGTCACCGCGTGCTGTCTTGACATCATTCACAAACATAGCATACTGCTCACTCAAAAGATTATCTAAAAATTCTCTCTCTTGCGCACTCCACTGCCGCGACATCGTCCCTACTTCTTTGTATTCACCTTTTTTTAATACTTGCTCTTGTATCCCCAAATTTTCTAAAAGATGTGCGATATTATATCCGCTAAAAATCACTCCTATCGAACCAATCAACGCACCGCGGTTTGCCACAATCTCACTAGCATACATGCCGCCATAATAACTCCCACTTGCCATAGAGCCCTGCACATAAGCTACCACCGGCATATCTTGCCCAAGCTCTTTGATGAGATCTGCTACTTCAATACTCGCGCTTACACTCCCGCCAGGTGAATCTATCACAAGAAGCACGCCTTGAATGCTTGAATTTTTTTTAATATTTTGTATTTGAGATTCAATAGAGGTTGCAGAAAAAATGGGGGTAGTAAGATATAATTTTGCAAGATTTGGTTGTTGTGTGGGAGTATCTCGCATACTGCCCACAACGAGCAACACAACAAGCACAAGCACAATCGCCTTAAAGTTTTCATTAATGAATCTTAGGCATTTTCCTAAAAATCGCAAGATTCTCATTGTTTGCGTCCTTTTACTTCTCTCATATGTGGATTTAACATATTTTGTGGCTTGAAAATTTCATCAAGCTCTTCTTTGCTAAGAAGCTTGTGCTCTAGTGTTAAATCATACACGCTTTTGCCTGTTTGCAATGCCTCCTTGGCAATTTTTGCAGAGTTTTCATAACCTATGTAAGGGTTTAATGCTGTTACAATACCAATACTATGAAATACAAAATCTCTACACACCGCCTCATTTGCCGTGATACCATCAACACATTTTTGTGCTAATGTAATACACGCGCGCTTCATACGCACGATGGAATTAAACAAACTATACGCGATCACAGGTTCAAAAACATTAAGCTGTAACTGCCCTGCCTCGGAAGCTAAGGTAATAGTAATATCGTTACCAATCACATTAAAACATACTTGATTGACAACTTCAGGTATCACAGGATTTACCTTACCTGGCATTATAGAGCTACCAGGTTGCATTTTTGGGAGATTTATTTCATTTAGCCCCGCACGCGGTCCAGAACTCAAAAGTCGCAAATCGTTACAAATCTTAGAAATCTTTGTTGCCACACGCTTAAGTACACCACTTACTTGCACATACGCACCTGTATCTTGTGTAGCCTCGATAAGATCTGTAGCAGTAACAAATGGGCGGTTAGTAACTTCTTGAAGTTTTGTCTCGACAATCTTTGGATAATCCGGATGAGAATTAATCCCTGTACCAATAGCCGTCCCTCCAAGGTTAATCTCACGCACTAGATTCTGTGCTTCTCTAACACGCTGCATATCTTCACCTAGCATAACAGCAAAGGTCTGAAACTCCTGTCCGAGTGTCATAGGCACGGCATCTTGGAGTTGTGTTCGCCCCATTTTGAGGACATGTGCAAACTCTTTAGTCTTACCATCAAAAGAGGTTTTGAGAATCTGCATAGATTCTATAAGATCAAACAATAATTCATAAAGTGCTAAACGCAACGCCGTAGGATACGCATCATTAGTAGATTGAGAAAGATTTACATGATCATTTGGATGGCAGTATTGATACTCGCCTTTTTTATGCCCCATATACTCAAGAGCAATATTTGCAATCACTTCATTAGCATTCATATTTGTGCTTGTGCCGGCTCCACCCTGTATCATATCCACAACAAATTGATCCAAAAACTCACCAGCAACGATTCTATCACAGGCAAATACTATAGCATTTTTGATATTTTCATCAAGGAGATTAAGTTCAAAATTTGCTAATGCGGCAGCTTTTTTGACTTGCGCCAAAGCTTTCACAAAGACAGGAAAATTACTTAACCGCTCCTTTGTGATAGAAAAATTCTCCACAGCCCTAAATGTCTGAATCCCATAATACACATCATCTGCGATCTCCAATTCACCGATAAAATCATGTTCTTTTCGTGTTTTCACCTACACTCCTTAAATTTGTATAACGAAGAGCATAATACATTTCACAAAATAATGAAGCAAAAGAAGAAAAGAGGCTTAAGGACTTATCGATCCTTAAGCTTTAATTCTGTGATAAGCTTGACATAACGCTCATATTGTGTGCGTTTGAGATAAGCCAAAAGAGATTTTCTCTGTCCCACAAGCTTTAACAATCCCAAACGACTTGAGTGATCTTTTGGATTTGCCTTAAGATGTGCTGTCAAATCAACAATTCTTTGTGTCAAAAGCGCAACCTGAATCTCTGAAGAACCAGTGTCTTTACTATCACGAGCAAATTTCGCAATAATCTCTTGTTTTTTCGCCATATCTAAAGCCATAACAGACCTCCTAAAAATGGTAATGTGAAGCGCGAATTCTACAATAAAAGCCCAAAAGAATCAAGATGATTCTTTTGGGACTTTTTAGTGTAAGTCTTTCCAAATTTTTCTCTTCCACAAAAATGCCAAGACACTTAAGATCGCAAAGAATATAATGATATATATTCCAAGATTCTCACGCTCAGCTTTTTTAGAATCTCCTATAGATTCTAAGTAAGCAATAACACGATCTTGAGATTCTTGAGTAAGCCCTGTGCGTGGCATAGAAAAACCATTAGGCATTACGCCAAGCTCTTTTGCAAGATTACTATAATCATCATTCTCTTGCCATTCACTCTTAGCGGAATTTTCCGGGAGTGAGCCTTCTTTAGCAACAATGGCTTGCTTAATGGCATTATAAGAAAGCTTTTGTGGATCATTAATAAAACCTTCAAGGTAATGCTCACCCTTACTTCTAATCATCATAGAAAGATCAGGAGCCTCTGCACCAAGATATCCTCGAATATTTGCTTTCTTGACTTCATTAGCCTCCATTTGCGCCTTTGTTTTAGGCTCATCATACTTGATAGTATGGCAACGGCTACATGCATCTTTGAAAACTGCTTTATTAGTTAGCTGTTCTTCAATTTTTGCCAATTCTGCTTCCTTTTGTGAATCAGATAACGCACTATTTGCAAGTGCATCTTTTTTTGCAACATATTCATCAGAATCTAGCACATTATGCCTAAGGCTTGTTGCACCAATAGATTTTAAAAATGCTACCATATCTGCTACATCTTGCTTATCCCCATCATAAGCACTCATAGGGAAAGGATTCTCATCGCTAAATTTATGCTCAAGCTTAACAGCTTTTAGAGGATTTACGATAAGTGTAGCAAGGAAGTTTTCATCATACAAAGCTCCTGCAGTAGAAAGATCTGGTGTTGTGATCTCTCCGTTACCAGCTGGAAACGCAACTACGCCATTATCAATACCGATTGCTTTGATATTATGACAGGCTGCACAATTAGCCTCTACAAGATCTTTTCCTCTTTGTGTATCTGCTTTAGATAAATCAACACGATCCAAATCTCTAAATGCAAAATCACTAGGAGCTGACTTTGGGTGAAATACGGAGTGTGCCAAAGGCTCTACACCCCAATAAAGAACGCCCACGATAACAACAACAATCGCCAAAATTTTAATTTCTCTCATAGTAAGCACTCCCTATTTCTTTCTTTCCATAATCGTTACTACCGGCAAGGCAACAAAAACCCATACTAAAAAGCCCACTGCCGCAACAAGTCCAATTTGGTTATTGATACCCTCTGGAGGTAATTTACCAAAAATTGTAAGCACTACCAAATCAAGAATAAGCACCCAAAACCAAATCATAAACAAAGGACGTTTGTGTGCAGGAGCTACTATAGAGCTTCTATCAAGCCAAGGTAAAAAGAGAAACGCTACTTGCGCAATACCAAATGCAATAAGCCCAACATCAGCACTAAAGAAAAAGCCTCTAAGCACTTCATAACTCCACAAGAAATACCACTCTGGATAAATATGTGCTGGAGTTTTCATATTGTTTGCTGGCTCAAAGTTAATTGGATCCATTGCAAAATTAAAGTGATAGGACACAAGATAGAAAAATAGCATCATAAACACACTGACAACAAAAATGTCTTTGCTCAAGAAATCAGGCCAAAAACTAATAACTTTTGCTTCTTTCTTTTTGCCTTCTTCATATTTTTTTGCTTCAGCTTCAAAATCTATCTCTTCACCATTTTCGTTATTAACATGAGGCACTCTAAGTGTATAGAAATGCAATGCGATAAGCATCAAAATCACGATAGGAAGAAGACAAACATGAAGCATAAAAAATCTTGTTAGTGTAGAATCTGCAATCACAAAGTTTCCTCGCACCCATTCAACCAGATCTGGTCCAATACCGGGAATAGCACTTGGTAAATTCGTAATCACGGCTGCAGCCCAAAAGCTCATTTGTCCCCAAGGAAGCATATACCCACTAAATGCCTCGGCAGAAAAAACGACAAAAAGCAACATACCACCGATCCAAATCACTTCTCTACCACGCTTATAAGATCCATAATACACAGCTACAAACATATGAATATAAATAATCAAAAACACCATACTTGCTGCTACTGCATGAATATGTCTCCACAACCACCCAAAGGCTACTTCACGCATGATTGTATCATTGACGCTATCAAAAGCGAGTTTTGTATCAGGCTTATAATACATAAGCAAGAAAAATCCGCTTACCACAAGCAATGTAAAAAGTGTCAATAAAATTACACCCATAGCCCACAAGAAGTTAATGTTTTTTGGAACCCAATATTTTGTTGCCAAAACTTCGATTACTTTCTTGATAGCAATGCGTTGATCAAGCCAATCTATGACTCCATTTGCTTTTTTCACTTCCATAATTCTCTCCTTACTATGCCTTTTTGAGTGCCTGATATTCCGCACCCTCTTCACCTAGCACCATTTTCATTCCATCTATTTTAAATGGAGGTATCTCCATAGGGCGTGGTGGTGGTGTGCCAGGCTGATTAACACCAGAAGCATTGAAACGCCCACCATGGCACGCACACAAAAACCCTTGAGTTTTTTCATCAAAACCAGGAATGCACCCTAAGTGTGTGCAAATCTGAATCCCAACGGTATAAAGAGCACCATTAATTTCAAAATCTCTACCCTCTACTTTTTGGCTACCACTTTGTTTTTTGAGAATATAGACTGGCTTACCTCTCCATTCCACCGTGTTTAAATGTCCCTCTTGAAGCCCACTTAAATCCACCGTAGTAAAACCAGCAGACACTACGCTTGGCAAAGGATCCCAAGTTCGTTTGACCGCATACAACGAAGCTACTGCACCTACTGCTGCAACGCCTCCCAATGCCATACCAAGAAAATCTCGTCTTTTGACATTCTCAGACATCATAATCTCCTTCCATAACCTGAGTGATTGTTCATACTGAAGTAAGTAAAAAACCCCCTATGGTAAAGAAAAGTAACTTAAAACTTTATTATTTTGCTAAAATCTGTTATGCTTTGCTATAGATTATAGACTTTCTAAAATTAAGGATTTTAAATATGCAAAATCAAAATATTTTCTCACATATTGACTCCATACAAAAACAATTAGCCATTGAAGTGCGAAATAGGGGGTTTAATAAAGTCGTAGTAGGATTAAGTGGTGGTATAGATTCTGCTGTAGTTGCAAAACTTTGTGCCAATGTATTTGCACACAATCTCCACGCTCTTTTACTCCCAACTACTAGCTCCAATCCCACACATTTGCAAGATGCAATCACATTTGCCAAAGACAATAACATTACCTATACGATTACTTCCATAGCCAAATTTGATGAACTTTTTAGACAACAACACGCTCTGTATCCACCATTAGATTCACACCAAAAAATGCGTATTGGAAACTTTTGTGCGCGTATGCGTATGATACATCTTTATGATTTTGCAGCCACACACAATGCACTTGTCATAGGCACAAGCAACAAAAGTGAAATTATGCTTGGCTATGGCACATTATATGGCGATCTTGCCTGTGCGATAAATCCTATAGGTAATTTTTACAAAACCCAAATATTTACTCTTGCCAAAGCTCTTAACATTTCCCAACATCTCATCGACAAAAAACCAAGTGCGGATTTATTTGAAAATCAAAGTGATGAAGGGGATTTAGGCTATAGTTATGCCCAAATTGATCCATTTCTACAAGCCTTGCAAACCCTACTTGCAACCAAAAATCTCCAACTTACAAACCTTAGTCTTGCCGATAAATCCATATTAACAACCCTTAGAGATTCTCTAATCGCGCAAGGATTTGAATCTGTATTTACAGATTCTTTACTGCATAGAATCTTCATGAATACTTTTAAGGCAAAAATGCCTACAATTCTCACATACCAATAATTGCATTACAAGGAACACTATGCGTTTTATAGATTCATATTTTTACAACCCTTCATTCGCACAAAAGCTCCTAAGTTTTGTGCTACTGCCAGTATCGCTACTTTATGCCATAAGTGCGACATTGCGTCGAAAATGCTCCAAATATTATGATTTTGGGATACCTATAGTAAGTGTTGGGAATCTTATTGTCGGTGGTAGTGGCAAAACACCTTTTATCATCGAAATTGCAAAATCCTATCCACACAGCACGATTATTTTGCGTGGTTACAAACGCAAAAGCAAAGGGCTTATGGTCATAAGCCATAATGGCGAGATTCTATGCACCCAACCCCAAGCAGGAGATGAAGCCTATTTGCTTGCAAAAAGCTTGCCAAATGCAAGCGTGATTGTCTCCAAAGACCGCAAGCAAGCCATTCAAAAGGCAAAGGAATTGGGTGCAAAATACATCTTTTTAGATGATGGCTTTAGATTCCATTTCAAAAAGCTTAATGTTGTGTTACAACCAAAACTGCAACCATATTTTCCATTTTTGCTCCCAAGTGGTATGTATCGAGAAATGCCCTATCTCTATAAATACGCCGATTTACTTGTGCGTGAAGGAGAAGAATATACGCGCGAGGTTTTTGTTGAAAATCCAACACCTAGAATGCTTTTACTTACAGCGATTGCAAATCCCTCAAGGCTTGATGAATTTTTACCATCTGTAGTAGGTAAAATCACACTCCAAGATCATAGCACATTTGATGCATCTACCTTGCGACAATACATACAACAATACAATGCAACGAGCCTACTTGTAACTTCCAAAGATGAGGTAAAGCTCGAAAATATGGGCTTCCCTCTAAGCACGCTTCGTTTGCGATTACATATACAACCACACATCACAAATAGCATAGATTCGTATTTAAGGCAATGAAATCTAACTCAATTGAACTTAATGGCATATTTTAAAGATTTATGCCAAATATAAGGGTTAATTGCACACCATATTTCCTCAGCAAGATGAAATGAATTTTCTTGACCTTTGCAAATTCTTATAATAGCTTCTTGTATATATTGAGGGTTTTTAACAAAACAAGATTGTAGAAAATCCTGCGAATGCGCTAGGTCCAAAAAATACTCTCCTAAACCATTATGAACTCTGTCTCTTTGCATCCATTGTATCATAGGAGAATTAAATCCAATTTTATGTTTGCGTCTTATAACGCTCTTTGGCACGATTTGATTCATGCTATCTCGTACAATACGCTTAGTATAACCATGCCCATTTTTGTAATCAAAAGGTAAAGAAAACAAAAATTCAACAAGCCTATGATCCATAAAGGGCATACGAATCTCTAAACTGTTCATCATAGAATATCTATCATAATCTCTCAAAATCACGGGCAAAAGTGTTTCATAAAAAATCACATAAAGCTGTTGAGTAAAAAAGTCCATTTTCCTAAAATTAGGATGAGAAGAATCTTTAGAAACTAAACCGATTTCTTTGCCAATAATTTTTTTTATCAAGGATTTTAGAATAAAGCTGGTTCCATTCCTAACAATCTTTATTTTACTCAAGGGATGAGCAAGAGTTTGGTTTGTAGTATTCAATAGATCATAAATTTTTAAAGGATTAAATTTGCAATCCCAAAGAGCATATATCAAGTGTCCATATCCACATACCAACTCATCACAACCGTGTCCATCAAGTGTTACACTCACGCCATGTTCTTTAATTGCTTGGTAAGTACTAATTTGTGCAAGTGGAATTCTGCCATATAAATCTTCCAAACAATAAAAATAATATTCCAATTTATCCCAATTATCTATGGGATTGATATCTAAGAATGTAGCACCTACACCAATATAATCTACTACATCTTTAGCATAGTGACTTTCTTCCTGCGGAGTATCCTTAAAACACGCAACAAAAGCATGTTGCCAATCTTTAGTCTCTGTTTTTAATCCTTGTTTGGCTAAATGTGCCATTGCACAAATGGTAGAACTAGAATCTACCCCACCACTCAAAGCTGTCCCTATGGCAACATCAGAACGCATACGCAAACGCACAGAATCTAAAAACAGCCCTCGAAATATTTCAACTGCCTCGTTATAGCATCTTGGGATATCCACAAGATAATCGAGAATACAATAATAACGTTTATATTCTAACTGTTGCTGAGGCTTACATGGATCATAATATGCATAATGCGAATAAGGAAAACGATAAATACCTTCTACAAGAGTATGATCTTTTTGTTGATCATAGCTAAAAATATACCTTACATCACTCATATTATCAAAATATTGAGAAGGCTTAATTCCTTTGAGATATGGATATATCGCCTTCATTTCTGATGCAAAAATCAAAAGATCCCTACCTTGAGAATCTTGAATAAATGCATAAAACAAAGGTTTCTTACCAAACCTATCTCGTGCAAGAAATAAATGTTTCTTCCTATGATCCCAAATAGCCAATGCCCACATACCATTAAATTTGCTAAGGCACTGTTCACCCCAACAATCATAACTTGCCAAAATTACTTCCGTATCGCTTTGCGTACGGAATTCATAACCCTTAAGCTTAAGCTCCTCCCTAAGTTCCAAAAAATTGTAAATTTCTCCATTAAATACAATCGTATATCGCCCCCCCCCCTCATAAGACATTGGTTGATGCCCATCTCGACTAGTATCAATAATTGCCAAACGCCTATGTCCAAAACTTATATCCTGATCATGATACACCCCAAAATCATCTGGACCTCTATATACAAAAGCATTCAATGCTCGTAAAAACGCTTCTTTATTATTAGTTGCTGGAACAGTTCCCAAAATACCACACATATACAATCCCTCGATAAGCTTATAATTATACACATGTATTGTAGCACAACAAGCCCTATACCCATCTAAACAACAAACAGTTTTGTGAGATAATTATCTATATTCGTTTAATATGGATCTATTTTCTTGAGATACCCCTCATCTATAAGCATTTCTACGATTTCTTTAAAAATCGGTGCGGCAGTTCGCCCACCATAATAATCATTTTGGATATGAGATTCAAAGACCACAACGCCAATAGTATAAGTGTGATTACTATCTTTGGCAAAGCCAAAAAATGACCCATTGTATTGATTAATATACTCACCATTTTTTGCAATCTTTGCCGTGCCCGTTTTGCCACCTACAATCACATTTTCTACAAATGCTGGTTTGCCTGTGCCTCTTTGCACCACCTGTATCAAAAGCTCTTCTATCTTTTTAGCAACATGTGGTGAGAGAATCTGTATAGGTGTGGGGATTGGGAGATTGTATCGTTGTGAATCTTTGGCACTAATATATTGTGTGATACGCGGAGTTGGTAAAAATCCACCATTACTAAAACTCGCATACGATCGCATAAGTTGCATAAAAGTCGTTTGCAAACCATAGCCATAACTTATTGTTGCCTTGGTAGCCTCCTCAATATTGAGGCGACGCACACTTGGGATTGTACCACGCTTTTCATAAGGTAAATCAATGCCACTTAGTTCAGAAAAACCAAAAGCCTTAAGTGCAGTATGAAGTTCTTTTGCGCTTAAAGAAGCTGCGAGTTTTACCATACCGATATTACTTGATCGAAGCAAAATATCCTCTGATGTGCCTTTATCTAGGACACTGCTATCGCGGATTGTGTAATTGTGCAACTTATACACACCACCTTCTAAATCAATAATTTGTGTGGGATTAATTCTATTTTTTTCAAGCAAAATTGCGTAGATTATAGGTTTAATCGTGCTACCTGGCTCATATATTCGCTCTAGCACACTAAGATTCAAAAACGAATAATCTTTAATATCACGCAAGGCATTTGGATTAAATCTGTTTGATGTTGCTAATGCCAAAAAACGCCCATTATAAGAATCCATAACGCCTGCGATAACCTCTTGCACATTATAATGTGATTTTGCTCTATCTAAGATTTCCTCAAGCTTGTGTTGCACACGTAATGGGATACTTAACGTAACATCAAAACCATCTTGGCGTATTTTTTTGACCGCTTCCTTATCTAAAATAACATTAAACCCAACATCACGCTTACCTATAATCTCTCCATCTTGTTTAGAAGCAAGAATCTCATTGTAATACTTTTCTACGCCTTTTAGCCCATATACGCGCGTGATACCATCAATTTCACCCTTTCTCACATAGCCTATGAGAGGCTCTAACAGGGCTTTATAAGGATAAGCGCGATTATTACCGCTTACTTCTATACTAAGTCCTTGTTTTGGGACTACCACGCCATTAGCATTTTCATATTCCTTAAACACATCATAACGTAGCAAAATAAGGTTTAATTTTTTGAGATTAGTCGCCACGCTATTGCTAAGGTTATACGAAAGAACAACATTGCCTTTTGCAAGAAATTTTTTTTCAATCTGCTCTCGTGGAATCCCACTATAAATAGAAAAAAGATTAATAAAAAGTTCTTTTTTATCTGCATCGATGCTTTGAGTGTTGATACTTGCTTTATATAGATTCGAACTAGAGGCAACCTCAAAACCATCAAGACTAAAAATCGAACCCCTTAACGCAGTATCAATTTTTGTGCTTTGGAGTGTGGGAATTTTGCGCGGAGTTACTATCTTTACATAGATAATAGATAAAAAGATAACAAAGCACACAAGGAGAATAAAAAAAATACCTAAAATGACAGAAGTTTTTTTATTTTCCATAACAGGTAAGAATATAAAAATGTATAATAATTACACTTGTGTGCGTAAAATTTCTTTATAAGCGTTAATAGCCTTGTTGCGAACTTCTAACATAACCTTCATACTATTTTCAGCTTTTGAAATTGCAATGGCGGCCTGATGCAAATCTTTAATTTGCCCTGTTGCCATATCAGCTAAGGCTTTTTCAGAAGTTTGTTGTTGCGTATTTACCTCATCAATGGTTTTGGTTAATGTTTGCGCAAAATCAAGCCTGTCATTTGTATTTGAAAGCGGAGTGCCAGTCTTTGTGACACTCGGATTCATATCGGGCTTGATAATATCACTTCTAATCACACCAAATTGACTTATGTGAGCCATTTCTCTCTCCTAACTATGCTTGAAACATACTAATGGCATTGCTCGCCATATTCTTTGCACTTTGAAAGGCACTTACATTGGCTTGGTAAGCCCTCGTTGCTTCTATTAAATCGGCCATTTCCACCACTGGATTAACATTTGGATACGCTACATACCCTTCAGAGTTTGCATCTGGATGGCTTGGATCGTATTTCATAAGCGGTTGGCGATCATCACGAACAATTTTATGAATATACACACTCATTATAGCAGGTTTTGGTTCTTTTCCAAAATCCCCCTCATCTAGCGGATCTTCATAGCGTAATTGATTGTTATCCTTTCCTAAACGCTCATTAAGAAGCTTATTAAAATCAAAGGCTCGAAACACAACTTCGCGTCTTCTATATGGACCGCCCTCATCAGTGCGTGTAGTATTGGCATTGGCAATATTTGAAGAAATGATATTTGTGCGTACCCTTTGAGCTGAAAGCCCATAACCGCTAATATCAAAGCTTGATAAAAATGACATATCTTAATCCTTATATATTTTTCCCAGAATCTAAGGCGTAACTAAAAATCCCTTTATGCTTTCTCAATGCACTTGTTAGGGCTTGATACATTACGCTATTTTTACCCATTTCACTTGTTTCTATATCTAGATCTACGCTATTGCCATCGTTACGAGCCAAATGTCCATCGCGTATAAACATATCTGCTCTATCAAGATCGCTACGCTTACCATCCATATGCAATGGCGAGGTTTTAAGCATAGGTAATTCACGATCTACATGCTTTTTAAAAACCTTATTGCTTTCCCTAGCTAAATATTGCTCAAAGCTAATATCCTTGGGACGATACAATGGCGTATCGACATTGGCGATGTTTGAAGAAATCAAATCTTGACGCAATGAGCGATAATCCAACGCCTTATATACGAGTGGATATACTATTGATGTGTCCTTTAGAGCTTCCATGTACCTTCCTTGTATGTGGATTTTCTACACGCAAAAATAAGCAAATATTATGCCAATTTCTACTTTATCTCCCTAATTTTACGCCAACATATTTATACAATGTTTGATCAGCACTTGCATCTTGTGTATGCTCTCCATTCTTTACCAAAGGATTTATAAGCATCTTTAGGTTTCATATATACAGCCTCACAGGTGCCACACATATCTCCTCATCTGCCGACTTCTTCCGCATTAATTGTGGTGTTGTGCTAGATTCTGTAGAGCGGTCCGAATTCCCATCACAAGATTAATGTATTAGTAATACATAATATACCATCACACAAAAAGCCAACCTACGCAACACAGACAAAATATATTCTTATTATTTTTCGCTAAGAATCTTCATTTTACCATTATCTAACCACACATAAAGATCCTTACGATGATTTGAGCTAAAACTTACCCTGCCATTAAGTGAGGCTTTATAATCTTGTCGAAAATTCACACGATACATTTCTCTGCCCTCTCCATTTGGAAACGGCATAATGTCAATTGCGCTAAATTCAATTTGTTTTTCTTCATTTTTGGCAAATACACGACTTTTGTATTCAGCAAACGCCTTATATCGCATACCGTCTTGTCGGACAAAGTTTTGCGTATCATAAAAATCCAAATATCCTGCCAAATCACCCTTTTGCCACATTTCTTTCCATTGATAAAGCCCAGCAAGAATCTGTGCAGCTTGTGTGGCACCCATTGTGTGCAAATCTCCTTCAGAAATAATAACAACCGTATTTTTATGATCCACTAAACTATCATATTTTTTCAAAATCTCATTATCAATAGCGATACATCCTTTTGTATTTAGCTCCTCTCTATTACCATCTAATGGCAAACCATGAATCCAAATCCCACTACCTGTGCGTTTTAGCGATCTATCATATGTGTTTGGATAATCTGTGGCAAAGGCTAATGGACCATAATAAGGTGGAAGATTACTAAGCCTAGCGGTGAGATCATACACGCCAATAGGTGTTGTCAAATCACCCTCAAGCTTTTTGTGTCCTCTGCCTTTAGCTACCAATGCGCTAGAGCTTCCTAGCAAATCAAAACCTTGATCTGTTACCTTAAATAATCTCAAATCAGGTATCGCCTTATTTGATACAAAACAATA
>NZ_FZPO01000092.1 GCF_900198655.1 Helicobacter equorum
ATGTCCTACACCTATATAACCCCTCATTGATGCATACATATCAAGCTTTGTATTATCACTATTATAAAGCTCAAAACCAAAACTAGGAAGTGCTAACAATGCACTAACCATACTACCTGCTACAACTTTTTTCATAAAAGTCTCCTCCTAAAATGTTGTTGTTCATTAAGAACTTTTCACATTATGATTTACATTTACTTTGTATTTGCTTTACATTGTGGATATTTTTTAACATTATGTGTAGTTTTTAGACATTGTGACTAAGAGACAACACGAAGAAATACCGCTGCTAGTAACGCCTCATCATCTAAATGTTCTATATCATACATATGTATCATACCTCCTAAACCTCGTGCGACAAGATACGCTTGTGTCTTTTTGATAAGTTCTAGCATAATTTCTGTGAAATGATAGATTTTTAGGGTTTTATACGCGTGCAGGTGCATTTGAGATTCTATAAGAGAAAGTATGGTGGGAGTATCCTCATCTATTGCCAAAAGATCCATAACTCGCTGGTATAAAGGTGTTTGGGTTACTAATCTATCAAGCATTTGTGGTGTATGTGTGCTAAGCTCATAGCGTAGAATCTCTGCAAGTGTGCGAGCAAATCCTTCTGTATATGCAGTCATATCATCAAGAAAAAAACTAAAATCCCTCCCCATCAAGTGTCCAAAACTTTTTAATGTATCTACATACCCAAGCTCAAATTGTTCACGTATCGCAGTAGCATCAAAATCTAGCATACCTCCCAAACGCTCTTTTGGCTGGATACATCGCACAAAGGGATGATTTGTGTAGGCATGAGGTTTAGGGTTAAGTGCAATAGCGATGACTTCTTGCGCACCAAGTGTAAATGCAAGTGAAATAGGAAGATTATCATAATACCCGCCATCAATATAACCCTCACCATCAATTTCATAAATAGGAAATGCTGGAAAACACGAACAAGACGCCATAATCCAATCTTGTAATTGTGTCTTTGGTATAGAATCTTTTTGCTTTTGCACTGGTTGCATCGAGGGAAATCGCACACTCACAAGCCCATAATCGACCGATGAAGCAAAAAACCTATCCACATCAATAAAATGTCCCAAAAGATTAAGCAATGGCGTAGTATCCATACCTTTATTACTCGTGTAGGTTTTGAGAAATCCTAGAAGTTTGTCGCTATGCTCCATATAATAATTCAGATCTGTGCGGAGGCTTAAGCCATTTAACACAACTTTATCAATATCTATACTCTGCCATAACTCAAAGGCACGATCATAGTCTCCTTGCACCATTAGCGCACCATTACACGCCCCAATGCTCGTGCCTGTAACAATATCATATTCTATACCAAG